>CALDNG010000083.1 GCA_937915285.1 uncultured Desulfomonile sp.
CCAGCGCAGTCTCCAGATTGTCCAGTTCCCTGTTGACCGCTATCCTCAAGGCCTGGAATGTCCTTGTTGCAGGGTGGATCTTGCCCCTGCGTCCCGGAATGGCCTTTGCCACAAGATCAGCCAACTCAGTGGCGCTATTTAAAGTCCCCTTTCTCATGGCCTCCACAATTGACCTGGCTATGCGAGACGAAAACCTTTCCTCGCCGTATTCACGTATAATTCGATCGATTTCAGGCGCTTTCATGGTTCTTAATAGTTCCAGAAGCGTCTTTCCTGATTCCCTGTCAAAACGCATGTCCAATGGTCCATCAAACCTGAAACTAAATCCCCTTTCGGGGTCTTCAAGCTGATTGGTTGAGAGCCCCAGATCCAGGGTAATGCCATCTAACAGTGTTACTCCAAGTTCCTCAAGACTTGCTCTTGCCTCATGGAATCCTGCATGAACAGGCCTGAACCTGGCGCCATACTCGATCAGGCGCAACGAAGTCCGCTCAATAGCAGAGCGGTCCAGGTCAAACGAGTAAACGGTTCCTGTTGGTGATGATTTATCCAGTAAAGCCTTGGAGTAACCACCAAAGCCTAAGGTACCGTCCATGTATGTCCCACCGTCCCTCGGGTCGATAAAACCGATAACTTCCTCTAGAAGCGCTGGAACGTGCAAAATTTGACTCCATGACTCCTGAATTCAAAGATTACGGCGCCCTAGCCAGGCTGAAGCCGGCAGGCCCCTCAGGCCCCTTTTATCGCAGGCGCCCCAATACTTTTCTGTCTTGAACTCTCATTAAGCGCGTCGGCAAAACACCTACGACTGCGCCTCCTAAAAAGAGATTATAGAGTCATATGGCGCTTGTCAAGCTATTTTTAGCTTGATATATGGATGTGTTAAATGTTATAGTTAAAGTTTAGCATTATTTATTTTGTCTGCTCTGACGTGATTTACTGACGGATAGATTGGAATCGCTAATCCTGCTTCTGGGTTTAAATCTTGGGACTTGACTTGGGGGTTGGAGTGCGGTTATATTGAGTGAATGCCGAAGTGGTGGAACCTGGTAGACACACCATCTTGAGGGGGTGGCGGGCGAAAGCTCGTGCCGGTTCGAGTCCGGCCTTCGGCACCATACGAGACAGAGGCAAGCCCGACCCTGAGTTGGGCTTTTTTATTAGTATCAGTATGATTAATCAATAATCAGGACCTGTTGACTTGACTCATGGTAATGTTCCATTTTGGGATGCGTGACACTTGAGGGTCTGTAACTGACGGCGTTACGAAGGGGAATAGGTTGAGGGGAAAAATGTCGAAATTGATCAAATTGTTGAGTTGGAACGTCAATGGCATACGGGCGGTTCAGAAAAAGGGTTTTCTGGAATGGCTGGAAGCCGAAGCGCCCGATATCCTGTGCATTCAGGAGACCAAGGCGTCGCCCGAACAGCTTTCAAAGGAATTGCTTGAGCCCAATGGTTACAGGACTTACTGGAGTTCAGCCGAACGCAAGGGATACAGCGGGGTGTCGGTTTACAGCAGGATTGAGCCAAGGCTTGTTGAAACCAGCATGGGTAAGCCGGAATTCGATGGGGAAGGACGTATAATCCGCATGGATTACGGATCATTCGAATTATTCAACATATATTTCCCTAACGGTAAAAGTGGCAAAGAGCGCCTTGATTACAAAATGTCATTTTACGACTCATTCCTTGATTGGATAGAGGGGATTCGCAAAAAGAATCCGAACATAATTTTTGTTGGAGATGTCAACACGGCCCATAACGAGATTGACCTGGCACGCCCCAAGGAAAATTCAAAGGTTTCAGGTTTTCTTCCAATTGAGCGTGAATGGATTGACAAAGCTATATCAGCAGGTTATGTCGATACATTCAGATCCCTGAACGGCGATTTGGTTCAGTATAGCTGGTGGGACATGAAAAGCGGGGCCCGTCAGCGAAACATCGGCTGGCGTATAGACTACGTGTTCGTTAGCAATGAACTGGCGCCGTCCGTCAAAAAGGCTTTCATAATGACGGAAGTCACGGGATCAGACCACTGTCCGGTGGGTGTCGACATCGAAATTAATTAAGTATTCCAGCTTAATGTCGTTAGAGCCTAATCCGGAACAACTTTTTATGATGAGCTTCAAGGCGCTATGCAGGTTTTACGCTACTGTGGTTGAATGCGCTTGGTGCGCTAGTCTCACATGAAGCCTGGTGTTAGCTTGCCAATGCCCCCAAGCCTGGATTGCGGACGTCTTCATCCATGATCCGTCTACTGGATTCTTAACCCACAAACAAAAAAGGCTACGATCAAAAGACCGTAACCCTATAAAATCTTGGTAGCGGGGAGAGGATTTGAACCTCTGAC
>CALDNG010000084.1 GCA_937915285.1 uncultured Desulfomonile sp.
ATCATTGCCCTGTCCTCCCAGCTCGAACTCACTGGTATCGCTTAAATAATTTTATGGCTATTTTGTCAAGCAAAAAACTCCTGAATTATTTATTAGATGTATATTTTTCCAAGAAACTACCTATGCAATACACATTATTTGCGACAATACGAACTATTGTACGCATTATATAAACTGTTACATTATATAAATAATATATCATATTGTGTTAACTGCTATTTTAAACAATATATAAAGTGATTTGTAGATATGGGGGTCGAATTTTTTGACAAAGCTGGCGCGCTGCCGTCCGGAATAGGCGCGCTCTTTTCGAGGTCGTACGCGCTCAGCCAGACGACAGTCCATGAGAATGAACAGAATAAAGTCATAAATTCCAAACTCTTGATGATGTAGTGGTGAGTTGGGAGGTAAGTTGGCATCCCAAGAGCTGAAATTCACGTTAAATTGTATGTGGAGGAATTTTTCTGAAATTATGACAGGAAAACCAGATAGGTATGAAGTTTACTTCTCAACATACCCTTCCTCCAACCTCAACTAACTGAATTCACGTATTTACTCGTTTGATATTTTTTGTCAAGACAAAAATCACACAATATATAAAATATTTATTAAATAAACCGAGAAACAGAATCATAAGCTAACCACAGAAAATAGCATTAACTCCCTGTTTATACTGCTGTAATGTCTCTTTTTGCTGATCTTGTTGATGAATCGGCTGTTTGGTGTTATTTTGCGCGCAATGAAAGAATATCTCAAATTTAAGGCCGGGCCCGGAATCCTTAACATGATAATGGAAGAAGGGCTGAAACGTGAAAGAGTCCGTGTTTTCGCCGGCCCTGCGGGCGGTCCGAAGTGGTTTGTATCTGTAGGATTGGACAAGGCTTTCATTAAGATGGGGTATTTGAAGCGCGTTGATGGTGGCAAGACATTGCTCGCCGGTTCTTCGGCTGGAGCCTGGAGATGTCTTACCATGGCTTGCAAAGAGCCTTTGGAAGCATATGAGAGGCTCAGGATAGCCTATTCCAGGAACATCTTCACCGCGCTGGACACACCTTCAAGTATATCTGCTAAGCTTCGGGCTAATGTGAACAGTTTCATCAGTGATGAAGACATTGAGAGTATAACTGACAGCAGATATTTCAATCTTGCAATCCATGTCGTTAGAAGCAAGGGCCTGGCGGCTTCCTCCAGTCAGCGGAGGGAGGGTTTGGCTCTCCTGGCGGCTGCCTCGATGAATGTTGTCAGCCCTCGCCTTATGAGGTTGTTCTACGAGAGGGTGGTTTTTTATTCCGGTGAACCGGAACCGGCTTTTCTCGATGACTCATTTTATGGTTCAAAGAGACGTTTGGACGCTGGAAATGTTAGATGGGCGGCTTTGGCTACCGGGTCACTTCCTTACATAATATCAGGTGTTAGTGAGCTTGGTCATACAGACTCCGATGTTTACAGGGACGGCGGACTCCTTGATTATCAACTCAATCAGGATTATCGTCCCGGGAGTGATGGCCTTACACTTTTTTTTCACTACCAGGAAAGAATAGCCCCCGGTTGGTTCGACAAGAGGCTTACCTGGCGTAAGCCGGAGCCAGAGGCCCTGGAGCGGGTCTTACAGATTTATCCGGGTCAGGATTTCGTTGATTTGCTGCCGGATAAACGCATACCCGATCGAACAGATTTCACTGTTTTTGTGGATAACCCAGCAGAGCGGATCAGAAGATGGGATGAGGTTTCCAGGCTCAGTGGAATACTGGCGGATTATTTCTTCGAAACTGTTGAATCCGGAAAAATAAGAAATCTTGTCCAACCGCTTTAAATCCGGCAACAAACCATGCAAATTGCAACATTTTGGTAACAAAGGTTTTAGCTTATGAATAGACCGTCGTGGCACGAATATTTTCTGATGCTGGCAAAGCTGGTGAGCGCGAGATCCACCTGTAATTCCAGAAAAATAGGAGCGATAATTGTTCGCAACAACAGAATACTTGCGACAGGTTATAACGGCGCAGTCCACGGGGCGCCACATTGCACGGATCGCGGCCCGGATTTTTGTTTGAGAAGATCAATTGGGGCTCATGACGGTGACAAGTATAACTACTGTCTGTCTAGCCATGCCGAGGTCAATGCAATAGATCAGGCGGCCCGTTTCGGGATATCACTGGATAACGCGGTTCTGTACTGCACTCTCGAGCCGTGCAACTGGTGTTTCAAGCAATTAATTCAGGCTGGAATACGCGAGATATACTTCGAGGAAGCATACGAATCCAGGAACAAGCAGTTCGACCTTTACTGGCGCCAGATAATGGAATCACATGACAACATTAGTGTGTTTGAACAGGTGTCGATATCAGAGGCTTCTCGGGAAATGATGATATCTGTAATAGAGGGGTCATCCGCCAGAACAATGCCAGCCACGGATCCCAACGAATCCGGAGTTATTGAAGCATCCAGCCTTCAATCTTTTATACACGCGTCAAAAAAATAGAGGCCGGATTATCTGCCTTCAAATTAGCAAGCGCCAGGATGGGCTTTATGAACATAATCAAGCACGAATTTTTTTCAGAACAGGAACTTGTAGAAAGAATGCGGCAGGTGACGATGCTGAAATCACCTCAGACAAGAGTCTACGAGCAGGCGTTCATATCACTTGAGAAGATATCAACCGATTTCATGGCTCCACCGCAAAACTACATCTTGCGCCAGGAACTGAAGAAAGTAAGAGAACTGAAGTGGGCACTTGAAAAACGGGGTATAAATCTTTTTGAACTTCAAGGTTTTGTGCGCATCACCCTCGAAGGCCACTCAGAACCTGTAGATGTGTTACCACCTGTGGTTGAGGAATCGATTGAACAGAACGGTTCAATCCATCTGATAATCAATGACGGAATGCACAGAGTTTACATGGCGAGACGCGAGTGGACTATTCCTCAGGTTGTATTGATCAGAGGGGTTCCAAAAAATCTGCCTTATTATGCTTACCCGACCCCGGGCGGCTGGAGCGGTGTCGAGGAAAGAGATGACCTTCCTCCGGGTTATCTCAAAAAATGGCATCGTATCGAGAACTATCACTCACTTTACCGAAATTTTAATTCGGCTTTCATCAATGTGGGAGGCCCTCGGGAGTTCTTCAAAAATTAAATGAAGGCGCTGACATGAAAATCACATCATTTTTCTGGTCGCATAAAACAAAAGTCATTTTGGGATTGATTGTAATCCTTGGACTGGTTGCAGTTTACCGGATTAAAATCAAAACGGTATCCGTGGAGCCATACAGGGTGACAAAGGGTAAAGTCACATCCGAGATCATGGGGACAGGCACTCTTGAGGCACGCTACCAGACGACGGTGAGCGCCAAAATCCAGGGTAGAATAACGGAGTTGACCGTTGATCAGAACGAGCATGTGAAAAAGGGGCAGCTCCTGGCTCAACTGGATGAGGTGGAGCTTAAACAGGAGGTCGGCATATACAAGGCGTCGTTGGACGCCTCACTTGCCACTGTAGAGAGGGTGAAGGCGGAACTGGCAAGGTCCAAGGCGGTGTTTGAGCAGGCGGAGAGGGACTATAACCGTTTCCAAAGCCTGGTTGCTTCAAAAAGTATATCTCAGTCAGACGTGGAAAAAACAAGGGAGAAACTGTCAACCGCTGAAGCGGACGTAATTCGTTCGGAGGCGGCGGTAGCTGAAGCCATCAAGCTGATGAAAGCCGCTGAAGAGCGGCAACGCCATTCAGAAGCAAAACTTGCTGATACCAGGATTTTGAGTCCTTTCGACGGACTCATTATTCGCAGGGACAGGGAAGTCGGCGATATCGTAGTTCCTGGAGCTTCGATATTCAGGCTCATCTCCTTGCAGGAATTATGGATTTCAGCCTGGGTTGAAGAATCGGCCATCGCTGGAATAAAACTGGGGCAACCGGCTAAAATCGTTTTCAGGTCTGAACCGACCAAAACTCTTGTGGGCAGAGTGTTCAGAGTCGGCAAGATGGTTGATCGGGAGACCCGAGAATTCCAGGTAGACGTGGTTGTGGAAAAATTGCCCGATAGTTGGGCGGTGGGCCAAAGGGCTGAAGTATTCATTGAAAACTCTACCGAGAACGATGTGTTGGTAGTCCCTCCCTCGTCGATCATTCGAAAAAATCAACAGTCCGGTGTTTTCAAAATAGAGGGAGACAAAATCCGGTGGTCAGCCGTTCAGGTAGGCATGAGGAGCGAGAGGGCCACAGAAATAACCGAAGGCCTGACTGAAGGCGCTGTAATAGTCAGGGGCGCCCAGAAAGGCTCTCTGCGTGATGGTCAGCAGGTATCGATGAGATGAATCTTGCAATAAGGGACATTCGTCACAACTGGGCCAGGTTTGTATTGACCTCAATAGGGATAGGCCTGCTGTTGAAGATTGTCATGGGTATGGGAGGGATTTATCAGGGGCTTGTCGATGACGCCGTATTGCTAATCAACAAGATAGACGCTGATTTATGGGTGGTTCAGAATGAAACCAGGGGTCCGTTTGCGGAAATATCAAAGGTTCCCTTAAACCTCGAGGACAGACTTAGATCAGTTCCGGGAGTTCAATCGTCACGTTCTTTTGTCTCCCATACCATCCAGAGAGAGCATTCAGGCAAACCGATCAGAATAGTTGTTCAGGGTCTTTCGTGGCCTGATGACAAGGGCGAGTGGTTGCCCTTGATAGCTGGGCGCAACCTAGGAGCGGCCCATTATGAGATGGTCGCTGATAAGCTTCTAGGACTGGATCTGGGTGAAAAAATAAAGCTTGGCAAGGATTACTATACCGTTGTCGGCCTGACAAGCGGCATGGTCAGCCAGTCGGGTGATGGTCTGGGTTTTTTTACGGTTAGAGACGCTCTCAATATTCAGTTCGAGGCTGCAGGGGAGTCTGTGCGACTTGAA
>CALDNG010000085.1 GCA_937915285.1 uncultured Desulfomonile sp.
TTCACAAGATGGTTGAAGTCGGTATGGACCTGGCCTGGACCAGACTGGATCATCATAGCGATCATGGCACGCCAGGCAGGGGCCTATCGCAATTATACGCTCAAGTTCTTCTTTGTTAAAGCCTCTACTGAGTTCGTGCGAGGTTCCTTGCAATATGGCGCCCTGGCCGTCAATTACTGCATCTAGCGGATAGCCTATGGATAGTCCAGAGGCTTTGGAGTCGTATATTGATTGTAACTCTATTTTTCGGTTTTTCCGATCATATTTCATCCTTCCGTCCCCAAGTCCCAGGGCCTTGGGGTCAAGATGACAGTCCACACATCTTGGGACTTCCTTTCTTGTGGTGTGTGGGTGAGTTGGTCCGACTGCAATGGAAGTCTTTTTGTTTTGCAAGGTCATTATTGCCGAGTCGTAGGGCCCGATGATTTTACCATCTGAATCCAACACGGTGTTCCATACCTGGCAGCCCGGAACAAGGATTCCTACCCGACCGTTTGAATTTATTCCATAAATGTTTCTTTCAAACCTGAAATAGGTTCTGCCCTCAGCCCAAAGCCCTGGAGTCATTTTTCCTGTCATGTGATCAATGCCCTTTTGCGAAAAATCCAGTAACTGATGGCATCCATAACATTGCGGACTCCATGCGCTGTGACAGGAATCGCATTCCAGGCGTTCGTGACCCTTTATCTGGTGACCATTCTTTTTCCCTGTGATCACATTGACCTTATGCTCCTTGCCGGTGAGCTTGCTTGTTAGAACAATCCCCTCTGCCGTTTTTTTCACGTGAGGCATCGGATTTCCCTTTGAACTGACCAGTATCTCATCACCTTCCTCAACTTTCAGGAAGGAAGACCCTCGAATTAATGACGACATCAAGGGGTTATGTCTGTCAAATCTGACTGTGGACGGAGGTTTCCCGAAGGAGCCATGACAATCCTCACAACGGATTTCAATCTGATCCTTCATACGCCCGTGAATTTGACCATCCCCCATGGTGTCCTGGCCAGTGTGACAGTCAATGCAACCCATCTTCTTCTCATGATGAATGTCCGGAATCAGTCTTGTAACGAACCTTTCATCACTCAATGTCTGGTCGTTCATGTAACCGTTGACGAATGGAGCGCCGTATTGCTCGCTCTCCATTTCACCGTGATAATTTAGCCCCACCCTGGCGCTTCTGTTGTGACATGCCCTGCATCTTTCATCTGGTATTCTGTTAGTAATGGAGTGAGTTTTTGCATGTCCAGGCTCATACCTTTTGATGGTAGGGTCGCAACCTTCATATCTGCCTCCCTCATCATAGGGGGCATGGCAGGCTGCGCAGCCTTCGAGCCGCCCCATCTTCTCTTCAGGGCGAGCGTTCCACAGGTGACATGCCGCGCAAAATTTTCGGAAATGACTCTCAGCAAGGCTGTAATTTCCATTCGGCAGCATTTCAGGGGGTATTTCATCCAGTGAGACTTTTCCGTCGGAAACTTTTTTTATGGCATATTTTGACTGACCAATAGGATCGAGTCCCCACTGGAACCTCAGTATTCCAATTATGCCGGCGTTTGTGGACATAAGCGATTTAGGTGTCGTATCAACCCTGTTGAGCAGGGGGTGTTCCCTGTTGGAATGGCATTTTCCAGCTTCCGTCATGGGGCCACCGCAACTCTGAACCGCCAGATCAAGCCGACTCGGATTCCTACCGCCCCTAAGACCTTTATGTGATCCTTTGACAGTGAGATCTGAGCCGTTGCCACCGTGACAAATTACGCAGCCAAAAATCTCATTAGGATGGGAATCAGAAATGTCCTCAATCCCGAAATGACAGGTCAGACAATACTCCGGCGCATATTTTCCGTTGAATGGCTTTATCTCTATGGGTTCCAGTGGCTTGGACAAAAGGAAATTTATCCTGGCTTCATTTTTTGCTTTTAGCTCGGGAGTACTTTGCGCATGAATCTCACGTTTGAGTTTTTCTACACTAAGCTCTATACCTCTCTTCTGATAAATCATCCATTCCGGGTTCCGTCCCCTGTATTCGGCCAGGATCAAAGCGACAAATATGATGATCGTTGATAAAAGGATGACCCCGGTCAGTTTCGGGCTTAACAGTCTCATGAGAAAAAGCCCCAAATAGTCAGGAATATTATTGCAAGTACAACGCTGGAAAATATGAGGGTCCTGGCCAGGAATGACAGTTTAAGGTATGGGATTGCGCCAAGAGCCAGAACTGCAAATGCGGGAAGGATAAGTCCGGCTATTTCAGCAGGCATCCATTTGAGTGTCATCTGAACACCGACGAATATCCAGGGGGCCTTGACGTTATCCGATGGAATTCCAGACGGGTCGGCAGGTCCCTCCAGCGGAGCGTCGACCAAAACAGACAGTATGAAAAATGCCGCCAAACACGCAGCCATCGCCGCAAGTTCCCGGCTTACCAGAAATGGATATGCTTTGACCTTCTTGGGTCTGGGAGTATCTTCGAGTGACATAATCCGATAATATCATTCTTTGACTATTCTGAAACCAACCGTTCTATAGAATCCCCTTGGAGCGGCCTTGTGTCGGTTTTTGATCCGTCTGGAGGCTTCGGGCGACGCCCATGAGCCTCCACGTATTATTTTTTCCTGCCCCAGTGGCGGACCAAGAGGATTCATCTTTGCACCCTGGGCATAATAATCCTTTTGATACCAGTCGTTGCACCATTCCCAAACATTCCCCGCCAGTCCAGTAACGCCCATAACCCCCTCAACCGCCTGACCAACCGGGGCGCTTGAATCCTCTGAAGGCATTGAAAGTGTGTCATTAGGCGGATTGGGCGTTAGATAAATCGCTGCTTTTTCCCATTCAGCAGATGTAGGGAGCCTTCCCCCAGCCCATACAGCATAATCCATGGCCCCATACCAGGACACATGGGTAACCGGCCGGTCCGTGAAACCGGGACGTGAAACGTATAAAGCGCCATCCTTCTGAACAGGACAC
>CALDNG010000086.1 GCA_937915285.1 uncultured Desulfomonile sp.
GTTCCCATTTCTGATTTTTAAGGCGCAACCGTTCAGCCGAGGAACTGAAATCATATCCAACGGACAGGGCGCCACGCCCTGAGACCACGGGCTCTCAATTGGTGAAATAATTACGATACCTTGGGAAGAATGTTGTGCAGGCGTCAAGGATCAGACTTGATCCAGGGGTTGAGACATATTACGTGGCCCAACAAGGGGAATAAGTCCCTTTGACGCCCGGGTTGCTATCTGGCGCTTATAAGTTCGATGTCGAAAACCAGTGTGGCGTTGGGTGGAATAACTCCCCCAGCTCCAGTCGGACCGTAGCCAAGATGAGGCGGGATTGTCACCTTCACCCTGCTTCCAATCGGCAATAGGGATACGGCTTCATCCCAACCCTTTATTACCTCTCCCGCATTGAGGGTAAACGTGAAAGGCTGGTTTCTATCCCTGGAACTGTCAAACTTTTTGCCAGTCATGAGCGTACCAGTGTAATGAACTGTAACTTTTTGGCCGGACTTGGGAGTCGGTCCCTTGCCCTCCTGAATGAAGTCAATCTTGAGGCCGGATGGAGTGGTGAGTTCTTTCGCTGCTTCCACGGAGACCGTTAACAAAAGGCACAAAGTTAAAGAAACGACTAATGATGCAAGAAAAAAGTGATTGGAAACCATGATGCTCCTCTTTGCTGCTTAAAGTTTCTATCTTTTATCAAGACTCAACAAAGGTGTCCAGTTTTTGCAAAGCCCTTTCGGTCTTAAAAAAAGAAAGTTACAATCCTTTGTTAATGCGCTGAGTTTCGACCATACTATGCAATGGGATTTTGTGATATATTTTCGCGTTGGTGGTCGGTCAGTTCAATCAGCATTTAAAATGAAAGCCTTTGATGCCCGGAAAAATTCTTCAGTCAGATATTCATTTGATCCTTGCCTCAGGCTCACCGCGCAGAAAAGATCTGCTGGAAAGTCTCGGGATCAAATTTGTTGTGATTCCGTCTGACGTTGATGAATCTTTCCTGGCAAACGAGGCGCCTGAGGAGGGCGCACGGCGACTGGCTTTTGAAAAAGCTCTCGAAGTATCGAAGCTTCATGAAGAATACTGGACGTTGGGCGCCGACACTGTTGTTGTGATAGACGGTAAGGTACTTGGCAAGCCGACGGACAAACATGAGGCCAGACTGATGCTGGGCATGTTGACAGGAAGGACTCACGAGGTTTTTACCGGTTATGCCCTGGTCAATTCTAGAAACATTGAATCATACGTAACCGGGTACTCCCGCAGCGAGGTTTTCATACGTGAATTGAACCGGGACGAGATTGCAGAATATGTTGAATCCGGAGAGCCCATGGACAAGGCCGGGGCTTACGCCATACAGGGGTTGGGCGCAGCCATTGTGCAAAGCGTTAACGGCTCATATACTAATGTAGTGGGTTTACCATTGTGCGAAGTAGCCAGAGAACTTAAGAGATTAGGAATCTATGATTTCCTGAAAGAGCGAATCCGATGATTGCTGACAACTATTCAGAGATACGCTCACGCATGGATGAGGCAGCCCGGAAATCGGGACGCGATCCTTCGGCCATCAGGCTCGTGGCAGCGGTCAAAAGTCAGGGTCGTGACAGGATAGAAGAAGCAATAAGGGCTGGAATCAAACTTATCGGACACAACTACATTCAAGAGGCAGCCTCAGAGAAACCCACATCCTGCCCTGAGGATGTAAAATTTCACATGATTGGTCATGTACAGAGAAATAAGGCCAGAAAAGCTTGTGAACTGTTTGACGTCATAGAAACTATTGATGATTCACGGATATTGAAACAACTTGATTCGGCCTGCTCGGAATTGAAAAAGAAATTGGATCTCATGATACAGGTAAATCTGGCCGGGGAAGTTCAAAAATCCGGGGTATCAAGGGAAGAAATCTCAGACCTCATTCAGGCCACGCTCGAATTCAAACATTTGCAGGTGATCGGCCTAATGACAATGCCGCCGTTTTTCGATGACCCGGATAGGGCTAGGCCTTTCTTTGCTGAACTTAGGGAATTAAGGGATAACTTAACGAGAGATTGCGTTCTAGATGTTTCTGCGAACGAGCTTTCCATGGGTATGACAGGAGACTTTGAAGCCGCCATTGAGGAAGGCGCCACAATTGTAAGAATAGGAACCGCCCTTTTTGGACCACGTTTAAACATCACAAAATAGGCTATTCATTCTTCTCAGGAATGAAATCCCGCTCCGAAAACCAATTTTATGACCAACGTTCGCAAACATATAGAGCTTCGCGGAATACTTCAGGGAATCGGTTGTCGGCCTACGCTTAGCCAGATCGGAAGAGCGTCGTGTAG
>CALDNG010000087.1 GCA_937915285.1 uncultured Desulfomonile sp.
TACGAGCTATCCACTCGTGACTGGAGTTCAGACGTGTGCTCTTCCGATCTGAGTGCCGGATCTGGTGGAAGATAATCAAACAGGCTACTTATGCGGCGTAAGTGAAATTGGAGATCTCTCAGAAAAACTGAAACTGCTGATTGATGACCCGGATTTGCGGCAATCTTTTGGGGCAAACGCCAGGAAGAGGATCCTGACCCTGGGTATGAGCTGGACCTCAACTGCAGAAGAATTTCACAGAATATTCCAATCAGTCGTCGAAAACTGTTAGACTCAAAGGCATAATTTGGGCGGGCTTGACATCCCATGCGCCTTTTGCAAACTTTACAGAGTCTACTTAGCCCTCTCTATGTCCTAATATGGTTACCCAGCCACTGACAAGGAGTCCTTAATGTCCAAGAGAATTGGCCAGATAATGTCGCTTCTTGGTTGTATTTTTCTGCTTGTTGGCCCCTGCCAGAATGCGTTTTGCGCCGAATCATTGGGCAGTGTGGGGGCTGTAGAGGGGGATGCGCTCTTGAGACGCTCGGGCCAACCTGACTTCATGAAGGCGCAGCCTAATGAAAATGTCAGGCTTTACGACGCGCTCCAGACGGAGAGAGCCTCAAAACTTTACTTAAGGTTTGATGAGTCTTCCCACGCTTCTTTGGCTGAGAATTCGGAATTTTACATTTTTGACGCCGAGACAGACAAGGATGCGACCTTTTTTGGCGGTGACGTTTCCGCCGGATCGATCAGGTTTATCAAGAAACTCAGGGACACGAGGCCGGTCTCATCCTACACAATCACGACACCTACGGCCATGATCAATATAGATCCCTCCGACAAGCCCACAGATTTTGTTGTCACCACACACAATCAGCGTCGGACTACAGTAACTGTCATTCGAGGTCGGGCGAGAGTGAAAAATATCGCCGAGGACGTCCGAACAGAGCGGATAGTTGATTCATGCCGGTCAGTGAGTGTTGAAGAGGGTAGGGAGCCTTCCCGGCCTGTGGCGGTCTCAAATGTTCGCCTTAGAGAACTCATTGAAATGACGACGATTCCCAACACTCTGACTATGGATGCCCCGGAATGTGAAGGCAAGTATGTTTTAAAGCCTGATTGTCCACGATGCTCAATATGGGATGGTTCCGCATGTTTACCTTGCGAAGACGCCGGTCTGGTCTGTGTGAAGGGTAAGTGTGTAAATCTCGACTGTGGTCCTTGCAAGGTTCAATGGGGAGATAGATGCGTGCCCTGCAGGGAACTCGGTATGGTGTGCGAAAACGGGCGTTGCGTTAGAAAATTCTGCCCACCCTGCCGAATATGGGACGGTCGTCGATGCGTCAGGTGTGAGGAGTTAGGGCGAATCTGCATAGATGGCAGGTGTGTCAGACCGCTTGAGTGTCCACCCTGCTCTCTATGGAACGGCAGGAGATGTGTTGGTTGCGCTGAACTGGGAATGATGTGCATCGGCGGTCGGTGTGTGGCTCGTCCATGTGGCCCATGTGAGGAACGTCGTGGCGCTGCATGTGTATCCTGTGCGGAACAGGGGCTTCCGTGTGACGGACTCAGGTGTATCAGGGCTATTCCTTTAGAAAAACCGGGGAGGCCTGATAGCCCGGACAGACCCGATCATGTGTCGCCTATTCCACGCCCCGGAGTTCCTCCTGTAATACCCCCGGGGGTATTGCCTCCTGTTCAGGGTATAGCGCCTGTCCCTGAAAAACCGGCAAGGCCACCGAAAACAGATGTAGCTCCAATCATTCCGGATGGAACTCAAAAACCTGGCAAAACAGAAAGGCCTGAAAAACCCGGGCCAGGCAAGCCGCCATTGCCAATTCCAGGCACGGCCGATGTTCCGGTAAAACCTCCCGAGAAGCCGGCGCCATCTGAAAAAACGGACAAGCCGTCAGTCAAACCCGAACGTCAGACGCCGCAGCGGCCACAGGTTATCCAGGGGACTCCCAAGCCGATGGACACTGAACCAGGCCCCAGACCAAGACCCATGCCAGAAGCTCCAAAACTCGATCAGCGTAGGGAGTCAAGACCGGAAAGACAAAAAATTGTTCCGCAGGTTGAGCAGACCAGGCCGTCAACCAGACCTCAGACCGAGCAGCGTCAGGTTGCCCCTGAACGTAAACCCGACAGAAAACCTGATCCTGTTGTTGACAGGCCATCTCCTCCTGTTGCGCCGGCCAGACAGGAGAACAGGATTGAACGAACCAGGCCTGATTCTTCGCCAAAACCGGGAAGAGATTTGCGCGACGATGATAGAAAATAGGGCTATTTTTATACGACAATTGCACAATGTCATGGAATGCTACAATTTAATGAAATACCATTACCTGTGGAGGACTGAATGAAGTTGAAATTCATGCTATTAGCTCTGATGGCAGCTTTACTGTCCATCTCACCGGCGGACGCCCAATTGCTGGAGATGGCTGCCAATTGCGACGCTGCCCTGAAAACATTGTCGGAAATTATCAAGACGCCTGGCGCCAAGTCTGTTCAGAAAATCAAGGAGAGGCTTGGTGTTGACTCACTTAATGAGTGTGACACCCCTGATGGTAAAATTACGTGTTTTCAGTGTCTTGATGACAACCGGGAATTAAGGCTGATTCAAGTTCTCCGGAAAGCTTCGGACGGCGCCCTGGAGAGTCTCGGATATGGTTGCCGTTGCGCCTCAGGTAAGTAGGGTCAGATTTCAGACAAGTAATGGTTGAAAAAACTAGGAGCGAAAAAATATCCAGGCGAGGTTACAATGTGGGAATACACTGAGAAAGTCAAAGATCATTTCTTTAATCCACGCAACGTCGGGTCACTGGAGGATGCTGATGCCATCGGTGAAGTTGGCTCTCTTGCCTGCGGTGACGCTCTCAAACTATTTCTCAAGATTGATCCTGAGACCAAGAGGATTCTTGATGCGCGCTTCCAGACATTTGGATGTGGTAGCGCGGTGGCCTCCAGCAGCGCGTTGACTGAGATGATCAAGGGCAAGACTGTGGATGAAGCCCTTGCAATCACCAACCAGGATATTGCGGACTATCTCGGTGGCCTGCCTAAACAGAAAATGCACTGTTCAGTCATGGGTAAGGATGCGCTAGAAGCAGCCATAGCTTGTTACAAGGGCGAGCCTGCTCCAAAAGATCATCTCGATGGGGAACTGGTCTGCGAATGTTTCGGGGTTACCGACAAACACATCAGGGAGATTGCGCTCCAGAACAGGCTCACAACCATAGAGGAAGTCACCAACTTCACCAAGGCCGGCGGAGGATGCGGGCTTTGTCATGACAAGATTGAGAGAATTCTGGATGAAATCCGGGACGAACTTAAACAGAAGCAGACGACGGTTAGCAGCGCGCCACGGGAGATGACAAATATCCAGAAGATCGCTAGGATTCAGGAAGTCATTGAAAAAGAAATCCGTCCTACTCTCCAAAAAGATGGCGGTGACATGGAACTCATAGATCTTGAAGGGGCAAAGGTTAAAATCGCCTTTCGCGGAATATGCCTGTCCTGTCCAAGCGCGCCCCTTACGAAGGCTGGGATAGAAGCCAAGTTGAAGGAACTGGTCCATCCCGACCTGGTTGTAGAGGAGGTTTCAGCGTGAAAGTCATATACCTGGATAACAATGCTACCTCGCAGGTCGCTCCTGAGGCCCTGGAAGCGATGATGCCTTTCCTATCGAACCGCTACGGCAACCCCTCCAGCATGCACTATTTTGGAGGAAGTGCGGCAAGGGATGTAGCATTGGCAAGGGAGAGCCTGGCAGACCTGCTGGGCGTAACCCCTACGGAGATCATTTTCACCTCAGGTGGTACCGAATCAGACTCAACAGCTATTTTGAGCGCTTTGGCGACTGCTCCCGACAGAAAGGAAATAGTAACCACCCGCGTTGAGCACCCTGCAGTCCTCAACCTATGCAAACATCTGGCGAGATTTAAAGGTTACACGGTGAAATGGCTCTCGGTTGACAAAGAGGGAATGCTCGATATCGAAGAGGTAAAGGAAGCGATAAGTGAGCGTACTGCGCTTGTTTCAATCATGTGGGCCAACAACGAGACAGGTGTGATCTTCCCGATAGAGCAGATTGCAGAGATTGCGGCTGAGAAAGGGGCCCTCATGCACACCGACGGGGTTCAGATTGTTGGAAAGGTACCGTTGGATCTGAAGAAGACGGCCATCAATTTTCTTGCCCTTTCAGGTCACAAGCTTCATTCAGCCAAAGGAATAGGGGCCCTGTATCTAAAGAAAGGCACAAGGTTCCAGCCTTTCATGATAGGTGGTCATCAGGAATACGACCGTCGTGCAGGAACCGAAAATGTCCCTGGCATCGTCGGACTCGGCAAGGCGGCGCAACTTGCCGCACAAAATATCGAGCAGGAACGGTCCAGGGTCAAGGCTCTGAGAGATCGGTTGCAGAATGGGATTCTTTCTTCTGTAAAGTTTGCCAAGGTCAACGGATCCATTGATAATCGGTTGCCCAACACCCTAAATATAGGGTTTGAATTCGTCGAGGGAGAATCCATCCTGCTTAAACTGGATGAACTGGGGATATGCGCTTCATCGGGTTCTGCCTGCACATCCGGATCGCTGGAACCTTCACATGTATTGAGAGCAATGGGTGTTCCTTTCACAATGGTTCACGGGTCCATCAGGTTCTCGCTTTCAAGGTACAATACTGAAGAAGAAATCGACTATGTGGTGTCTCAGATGCCGCTGATAATAGGATCCTTGAGAGCCATGTCGCCGTTTGGTCAGGACAGGCTTAACTCTGCATGCGTGGTACAGTAGACACTCTTCTTTCAAATGGACGGAAATTAAGAAAGGCCATCGTCAATTAGTCGATGGCCTTTCTTTTGGATTTTGATTGGGCCGATAGACCAGCCTAAGGGCCTATCGGACTATACGCTGCCGTTAATGCTGGATGGCTTTGGCTACTCCAACCCCCGTGTTCTGTCTTACATAAAGCTCGTCGAAAGCGTCCTCCTCCTTCTTGCTCCTGAATATGAGAGCGAAGATCATGGCCGCCAGAAATCCGACAGGAATTGAGACGATTCCCGGGTTTTTAAGTGGGAACCATGGTTTGTCCAGTCCCATTATGGATGTGCCGTCTTTGTTGTCCAGGTATTGGGCCTTGGCCTTGGCAAGTTCCGCCTTTTCGACATCGGTAAGTGTTGTTCCGCCTTTTTCCTTGGCCTCAAGCGCTGTGACAATCTTCTGCGCCCCAGCGGCTACCACTTTCGGGTAAATCATATTTGGTGAAACCAGCACCAGGGATATGGAGACTACGGTGCCGATTATCAGTCCGGCCACTATACCTGCCGTATTGAATCTCCTCCAGAATAGAGAGAGCACAACGACCGGTAGATTTCCGGATGAGGCAACTGCAAATGCCAGCGCCACAAGATGGGCCACATTCTGTCTTTCGGCGGCTATTCCTATTATAACAGCCACTGCTCCAACTATGACTGAGGTTATTCTGGCAGCCCTGATCTGCTCACTCTGGTCAGCGTGTCCACCCTTGATGACATTCACGTAAATGTCATGGGAAATGGCTGCGGAGGCGGCAAGAACCAACCCTGAAACCACAGCAAGGATGGTGGCGAAGGCCACGGCGCACAGGAACGCCAGGAGGAAGTCTCCAAGGAACGGGGCTATCTGGTTTCCAAGCATCTGGGCAAGTAACATGTTCGCCATGTTTCCGCCCTTATCTACAGCGTAGATTATCTGCGGAGAGACGTTGATGGCTGAACCGAAGCCCAGTAGCGTTGTCAGGATGTAGAATGTCCCGATGATGAACATAGCGATTATAACGGACTTTCTAGCTGCCTGTGCAGTGGGCACCGTGAAGAATCGCATGAGGATGTGCGGCATGCCCGCTGTCCCAAGTACCAAGGCCATTCCAAGGGAAATCTGATCCCATACGTCCTTGAGTAGTAATCCTGGCTCAAGGAATCGCTGGCCGTAGTCAAAACCTTCCTTGGGGATGGCATCCTTGAGGAGCTGAATCTGGACCCATTCCTTGATTTGCGCGTTTGTGGCGACATCCGAGAAAAACTGAACGGGGTTAAAACCGGCTTTTGCCGCCACCATGACGCACAACACCGTTGCGCCCGTCATGAGAAGGCCTGCCTTGATGATTTGCACCCATGTGGTTGCAATCATACCGCCAAAAACCACGTAAATGATCATCAGCGCGCCAACACCGCTAATAGCCATCTTGAAAGGTA
>CALDNG010000088.1 GCA_937915285.1 uncultured Desulfomonile sp.
TTCGCCCCTCTCCGACGAATCCTTGTAAGAAGCCAGTTGTTTGGTCACGTTTTCCAATTCTGTCCTGAGACGGCTGGACTCTGATTCTGAGGAGGTTTTCAATTGAGTGGCGTCCGCCCAAGCCTTTTTAAGGGTTACCAACAACTCGTCCTTGTCAGAGATTTCCTGCTTAAGATCATTTACCTGGGATGACAGGACCTTAATTTCCTGACCCATCTGATTCATACGCCCAGCGCTCTCTGAAGCCTGGCGCTCAAATGTAGTGGTCTTTTCCTGGAGGGCCTCCTTCATTCCGGCCAACTCCCTGTTCAGTCCTTCAGACTCTTCTACTGCCTTCGCCAACTCGTTCTCTTTTATTTGCATTTCCCGGGTAAGTTTTTCCAGTTTGGCCCCAAGCTGTTCGGCCTTGAACTCGGCTAGGGCCTTAGCCCCCATGAGAGCAACCCTGCTTTGTGAATCAAAGGCGCCCGAACCGGCGTTCTGGGTAGATTCCGGGGTCTGCGAGACAGCAGGGGCCTCTTTTTCTATTTCATCCAGCTTACCTGTTAGAGACTGCACCTGATCCTCAAGATTACGGTTTTGTTCCACTTGCGCTTCGAGATCCTTGCGCGCTTTATCCAGATCTGAACGCAAGCTGGAAATCAACTGCTGATTCTGATCATTAACAGAACCTGATTTGTTACTTGACCCGCAGCCGTAAATTATCGGAGAAATCAACAAGGCTATTGCCAAGAGATATTTCAGGTTTTTCATGGCCATTTCTCCTTCTGCGCTGTGCTGCGCTTCAGAATCTGTTTCGTTTTTATTACAAAGAAATATATCATATTATAAAGCTATTATGATCATTAAGTCAATGCGTTTATGATATAATTTATCTAACAATTAATAAGCACAAATAAGTTTTTCAAAAAATAAGGGTCATGCTCCAGAATCAAATTTCATCCTGATGAACATCAGGAAGTTTTCACTGATTTAGGCCAATGGTTCAACTTGACAAGGTCAGTCAAACTTTGTTAACTGATACTGACCACACAGATTATGTCTTTCCACTTTTTATGCGTCATTAAACATATAAATATAGGCTTATGGACCGTTTAAGAACATTTTTTCGGGTGTTCAGACGTAACAGGATAACATCACACAGGATCCTTTAGCGAGTTGGCCTGCAGTCAGACCGGAATCCATGTCAGGTTCTCCGCTATGAATTTTATTCATCATTTCTATCTCAAGGGGGTTGAGTATGTCCTTGAATTTTGATCTTCCCAAAGATGCAGAACTCACACGCAAGGTTGTCCGGGAATTTGCCGAGAAAGAGATAGCTCCCGTGGCTCAGGAACTGGACGACAAAGAGGAGTTCTCGTACAGTCTCACCAAAAAAATGGGGGAACTGGACTTTTTCGGCCCATTTGTCTCGGAGGAGTATGGCGGTAGCGACGTTGGTTATCTGAACTACATAATTATGGTGGAAGAGATAGCCAGGATTGACGGGTCTCAGGCAGCAACGATAGCCGCGGGAAATTCGCTTGGAGTATTTCCTATTTTTGCGTTCGGAACAGAGGAACAGAAGAAGAAGTGGTTGCCGGATTTGTGCGCTGGCAAGATACTTGCCTCTTTCGGCCTGACTGAGCCAGACGCCGGATCTGACGCTGGAGCCTCACAAACGACCGCTGTTCTGGATGGGGATGAATGGGTGATAAACGGAAGCAAAATATTTATCACCAATTCCACCACTGATATCAGCGCTGTCTGTGTGGTTCAGTGCATAACTGACTCAACTGACCCAAAGAAGCCGGAAATAAGTTGCATTCTGGTGGAGAATGGAACCAAAGGTTTTACTGCGGAAACGATGCACGGCAAGATGTGTTGGCGAGCTTCGAATACTGGGCAACTCACTTTCCAGGACTGCAGGGTCCCAAAGGAGAACCTGCTTGGCGCACGCGGTGAGGGCTTTCATCAGATGCTAAAGACCCTGGACGGGGGCAGGCTTTCCATTGGAGCCATGGGTCTTGGGGGAGCGCAGGGATCTTTCGAGCTTGCGCTTGACTATTCCAAGAAACGTAAACAATTCGGAAGGCCAATTGGCTCTTTTCAGGCCAACGCCTTCAAGCTTGCAGATATGGCTACAGAGATTGAGATGGCTCGCCTTTTGCTCTACAAGGCCTGCTGGATGAAGGACAACAACAAGCTCACTCCCAAGTATGGGGCGATGGCAAAGCTTGTCTGCTCTGAGACTTATTACAGGGCGGCCAATCATGCTGTCCAGATGCATGGGGGTTATGGACTGATGAAAGACTATGCAGTGGAAAGACACTACCGTAACCAGAAGTTACTGGATATCGGGGAAGGCACGTCCGAAGTTCAAAGGATTGTCATAGCCCGAAACATTGGCGCTCCGGGAAGGTCCATGTAAGATACCTCGGACTGGATCGCAACTGAATTACTGTAAAACAGATTGAGAGAGGAACACCCATGGACTCGGATAAAAACAGGACCTCGTACAACACGTTCAGGGAGACAATTGATGAGTATGGTGACGACAGGGGACATGATCTTCTGACAGACCCGGGAGCAGTAGCGGAAGTAGCCACAAAAGCGCAGGAGGATCAATCTGTAACCCATGGGACCCGGCTTAGGGAGACAAGGGAATCCAGAGGGTTCACCCTGGAAGAATTGTCAGCCAAAAGCGGCTTGGATGTTGAATCATTGAGGCAGATGGAGGCCGGTGAAGTAATTCTGCCTCTTGGTCAACTGATCAAGCTGAGTAAGGCTCTTTCCATGAAGATGTCGGATGTTATCTCAACTGGGACAGAGTCCTTTACCATAGTCAGGGCAGGCGAGCGGCAGTCTGTAAACCGTTTTGGCGCTTCAAAACAGGCCAAAAGGGGCTACGAATACGAATCTTTGGCTCCTGGCAAGAAGGATCGAATAATAGAGCCTTTTATAGTGACCTTGCACCCGTCTGACGATGACGAGAAATCCAGTCACGATGGCCAGGAGTTCATTTACATTCTGGAAGGGGAAATGGAGGCTTTTGTGGATGATCACCGCGCTGTCTTGAAACCTGGTGACGCCATTTACTATGATTCCACCAGCGTTCATCTGGTCAGGGCTCACGGGGATAAACCTGCCAGAATCCTTGCAGTCATAATGAGCTAGAATCCCATTCATTCCGTCCATGGCAGTCGGGGGTGGTTTTCAACCGACATTCTGGATACCAGGACGGAATGATAGGACATCATTCCTCAGTAATTCGGTCAGGACTGCATGGCGGCTCCTGATTTTTCTCTTTGGCGCGTAGAGGGTTCCAAATAATGACAATCCTAGAACCGGCTAATTTTCCAATCTTTGGGGTCCAGGCCCCTACCTTGGCGTTGATTGTTTTGCTCGGCTCGCTGGCCTTTTTCACATTCATAATGTGGAAGCGTCTGGAATTGCTTAAGAACTGCGCTCCTGATCCTCGCTTTTCCGATGTGTCCGAACGCTTGAAGATGATGTTTGTCTATGGATTCGGTCAGTTGCGTCAGCCTCGCTACCTGGGCGCAGGTGTTTTACACATTCTGCTCTTCGCTGGTTTCATGATCCTGTCCTTGAGATCGTTGACTCTCATAGGTAGAGGTTTTTCGGCAGACTTCCACCTTCCTTTGCTCACCGGCCAAGTTGCATTTGGATACGATGTAATCAAGGATTATACGGTGCTTGTTGTTTTGGGGGTATGCCTAATAGCTATTGCCAGAAGGGCGATATGGAAACCTGCCAGGTATGGTCATCCAGGAACTCATGGCCATGAGGCTGAAGCGTTCATAATTCTGGGGCTGGTGTCAGCGCTTATGCTCACCGACATGTTATACGATGGAAGCGCTTTCGTAGCAGAATCCCATCCGCAGCCATGGTACTACTTCCCGGCATCCGCTATCTCGGCCTCTTTCATGAAATCGCTTTCCCCTGACAAGCTCAGCGAGTTGCATATAGGGGCTTATTGGGCCCACATACTTTTTTTCTTTGGACTCCTGAACTATCTGCCTATATCGAAGCATTTTCATGTCATCACTGCTATCCCCAACGTATATTTCGCAAACCTCAGGCACGGCGCAATAAAGCCTGTGAAGTACGGTGTAGCGGACTGGATGGAACTCGAACAATGTGGGGTTAACGATCTTACCGGATTCACCTGGAAGCATGTGCTGGATTTCTATTCCTGCGCTGATTGCGGAAGATGCTCGGATAACTGTCCGGCAAACAGTGTCGGTAGAGCGCTATCCCCGAAAATGATCAGTATCAAGGCGAGGGATTACGCTTACGAGAAATATCCAATATTCGGGGCCCCCATAGACGACGGGGATAGAAAACTCGTCGGAGACATAATCACTGAGGACGAAATCTGGGCCTGCACCACATGTGGCGCATGTGAACAGGAATGCCCCATTTTCATTGAGTATATAGACAAGATTGTGGACATGCGTCGCTATCTAGTGGAGCAAGATCGGAAGAGCGTCGAGTAGGGAAAGAGTGTAGATCTCGGTGGTCACCGAATCATTAAAATAAAA
>CALDNG010000089.1 GCA_937915285.1 uncultured Desulfomonile sp.
CTCGCTAAGGAATGCTCAGGACGACCTCCAGATCAAGGAGGAATTGTTTGCCCTGAATGCCGGGATGCAACAGGATGTGATCAAGGCCAGGACTCAGGTAGATATAGAACGACATCGGCTCGCCGAAGCCCGGGAGGAACTTAAACTCGCCCGACTGGACCTGGAATCATGCTCGGTTACAGCCCCATTTTCAGGATTCCTGGCGGTCAGGTACAAGCAACCCGACGAGGTTGTGAACCAGTACGACAATGTCTTTGCGCTGGTCGATAAAAAGAAGGTTTTTGCGGTTGCAAACGTTCCTGAGAGCCAGGCCGACAAGTTTACCAAGGGCGCAAAAGCCATCTTCATTCACGGGTCAGGCAAAAAATATGAAGGTTATGTGGACAAGGTTGGAGTGTTGGTGGATCCGCAATCAAAGACCTTGAAAGCTCACGTCCTCATCGACAATCCACGCAGTGATTTGCAGATCGGGGCAACCGGTTCTCTTGAACTGGTTGATTGAGGTTTTTTTGAAAGACAGTCATCCCACCACCCCGTTCATTTTGATCTTTACTGCCGTGGTTGCGTTCACTATCGCTTTGTCTTCGTGCAGTTTCCGTTCCACAGAGAGAGTTCCCCGCCCAGTAGAGACACTGAAAGATCTCAAGACCGGAGCAGTCGATCCTGTACGAGAGGATGGAGAAACAGGCCTCTCATTATTGAAATCTGTAGCCGAACTGTCTGAAAAGCGCATCAGGCCAGCTACCACAGTGACGGGCAAGAAATTTCTGACTCTGGAGGATTGCCGCGCAATAGCGCTTTCAAATAACATTGATTTAAGAGTGGCTCAATTTCAGGAACTTGCCAAGCGATCCATAGAATATAGCGCCAAGACGAAACTCTTGCCCAATTTCCTGGTTTCCTCGGAACTGGCAGGTCGGGACAACATCCCCTACACCTACTCGGACCAGGGCGGAAACCAGGGGCCGCCTCCAGGGTTTATTCCCGGTGGAGAAGTCAGTAACTGGGCGGTTGGTCATGAGAGGAGCACATTCCGGTTTGTCATGGAAACCAACTGGAGCCCAACTGATGCCGCTCTGGCCTATTATCTATCCAGAAGCAGCGTGAACGAGAGGTTAAGGGCCCATTATCAGAGGGTTAGGGTAGCCCAAAAGGTGCTTGGAGTAGTCGAAGCCTCTTACTACAGGTTATTGAGCCTGCAGTGGGCGTTGCCAAAAGCTGAAGGTCTGCTCGGTTTGAGAAGGCAGCTAATGCGAGACGCTGAAGTTTTATTTGAAAAAGGTCTGGTTAACATCGAGGACTATCACCGGCATCGCCGTAACCTTGCCAAGGCATCCAATCTCCTGGAAAAGCTCATCAATGACATCCAGCGCCAGAGAAACCTGCTCGGTTCAGCCCTTGCGATTTCCCCCGATACTTGTGTTGACGGCTTTTTCGTTGTCGGAGAATTGTGTCCCCCTATTCCGGTTTGCGCCAGCGAACAGGAGATGCTGGCCATCAGGAACAGGCCGGAAGCGATTCAGTCGGGACTCAATCACATGAACTCTGTTAATGACTACAAACGGACCCTGGTTAAGTACCTCCCGAGACTAAACGCTTACTGGCGCCAGACTTATGACAAGGACAAGTATCAGTATAACAAGGACTGGCGAGATGTCGGCGGACAAATTCAGTTTGACTTTGTCCAGTGGGTTTCGAACATCAATGAATCCAGGGCAGCCAAGTCGCTTGTTGCAAGCACCGAGACGGAAATCGGAAATGTGGCAGTCGGGATTGCTTCTCAGGTAAGGAATGCCTCCCTGACATACCTGGACTCGGTCGCTGAGCTTAAACGGACGAAGGATTCTCTGGATAGTGTTCGGAAATTGGCTCAAATTGTGGAGCAGAGATTCATAAAGAAATCGACCGACAAAATTACCCTTGATGAAGCGCGTGCCGATACGCTCAGTGATGACATTGAAAAACTCAGGGCGGAGGGTGAGGTTAGCGCAACCCTGGCTGAACTCAAAAGCGCTACTGGAATCAATTACAATGAACCGGCCCCCTGATCCGATCAATTGAAACGTATTTAACAAAATCCACCGAGGCCCAAAAGGTTATCCGCATGGCGCCCCGTCCGAAATTAAGGCCCGACATCCAATCCTCCCACCTGAACGAGACAGGCGGCGGGCGTAATGTTGTTCTGCGGGATCCTGTATCAGAAAAATTCTTTCGATTGTCAGAGTGGGAATATTTACTGTTAAAGACACTTGATGGAACGCTTTCCATCGAGGAGGCTGTAGATTTTCTGAAAACCAGGGGACATTATTATTCAACGGAGGAGGCCCAGACGATAGTTGGGAAGGCGGCCCAGGCTGGGCTACTGCTGGGAACCGGCTTTGGGACGGCAAAATACCAGGCTGAACTCAGCAACAACATTGCCGACTCCAGGAAATCCAGACGCCTGGCGAGCCTCTACTTTATGTTCATCCCGATTCTGAACCCTGACTCATTTCTTGAAAAAACTGTCTGGCTCTACAGGGCGCTGTCCAACAGATGGACCCTTTCAATGCTGATTCTTCTTGCCCCTGGGGCTATCTATTTTGGGCTTACGGCAATGGCCGGCGCCGACGATGGGTCACTTTTCTTTTTCAATTTCAACAATCTTCTATTTTTGTGGGTTACTTTGGCGCTAGTCAAGCTTTTTCACGAGCTTGCGCACGCTTACACTGCCAAAAGCTTCGGTCTCAGGGTTCCCCAGATGGGGGTGGCTTTTCTGATATTTTTCCCATGCCTTTACTGCGACACGACACAGGCCTGGCAGTTGGCTGACAGAAGACAGCGCATATCCATAAGTATAGCTGGTATAGTGGCTGAAGCCTCACTAGCAATCGTTGCGGCCTGGGTTTGGTATTTTTCGAGGCCGGGTTTGGTAAATTCGCTGGCATTTTACCTAATGGCCGTATCTTTCGTTTCAACGGTTTTGTTCAACGCTAACCCATTGATGCGATACGACGGCTACTACGTCCTGTCCGATTGGCTAGGTGTCCCTAATCTTGCATCCAAATCAGTGATTTTTATCAAGCGCATGTTCCTGAAAGGTGTTCTGGGGCTCGACAAACCTCAAAATCCGGCCGGTAATAGTCGTGAGGCATTGATCTTCGGGTTGTACGGATTTAGCGCAGTCTTTTACAGGGCTTTTCTGTATTTTGCTATAGTGACTGGCGTTTATTTCAGGTTCAATAGACTGCTAGGAGTTGTACTTGCCTTACTCGGTTTTACGGCTTTGGTCGTAATGCCGTTAATGAGGGGGGTAAAGAACCTTTATGGTCAAAGGACGCAGATACAGATCAACACAAAAGGCTCCGTGATATTTGCATCCGTCTTGCTGGTGGCAGGATTTGGTCTTTTCAGGCCGGTTTCAGGAAAGACTGTTTATCCATGCTATCTCGACTCTGCAAACACCCAGAAGATCACTGTTCCGTTGCAGGCCCCCATCAGCTCTATTTCCATACGGGATGGCCAAACAGTCGAGCAAAACGCCAGGCTGTTCCAACTTGATCCTACTTTCCTGCAGCTTGATCTATTTGAAAAGAGGATGGACTGTCTGACAAAGAAGATCCAGGTGGAACTGTTACTTCTCGACAACAAGGAAATGTCCAAGGCGGCGGAAAAGCAGGTTGAATGCGAACAACTTGAACATGAGACCCGATTACTCGAAAACGATGTAAGGCTAGCTGAAGAAGGGATTGCTGCGCCTTTTTCCGGAGTGGTCACGAAGCTCGATTACCGGGCCAGGAAAGGATTCATGCCCGGAAAAGGGGTGGTGGTTGGCGAGATGAAAACAACCTCGCCGGCATTTCTCAAGATACTGATCCCAGAATCGGACAGGATCAAGGTCTTTCCAGGACAAACGGTCCAGATTTGGTTTCCTGTCAGATCCGGAATCATGAAAACGGACAAAATTGCCGAAATCAGACCGTACAGTGAAAAAGACCTACGGAATTCACCATTTTCAAGCCGTTTCGGTGGTGAAATAGCCACAGAATCCAGGACAGACAATGTAAAGGACGCCCCTCTTGACGCACAGTACGTCTGCCATGTCCCTTTTGACAATGCGGAAGAACTCCCGATAGGCCTTACGGGTCGTTGCTCAGTGGAGTCCCTGCCACAAAGCCTGGTGGGACGTTTAATAACAAGAATGGTTAAAGCCTTCAAT
>CALDNG010000090.1 GCA_937915285.1 uncultured Desulfomonile sp.
CTGAAAATAACTATCATGATGGTAGAGCACGACATGAACCTTGTCATGGATGTGTCAGACGAGGTGATGGCGCTGAACTTTGGTGTCAAGCTCGTCCAGGGCCGGCCTGAAGAGGTACGGACCCATCCGCAGGTTCTCGAGGCTTACCTCGGAACAGACTAGACCGGCCAGATATTTCACATAAAAACGGTGGTGGCGAATAATCGCAGTCCCATGAGTATGCTTGAAACAAGAAACATTGAGATTTATTACGGAAAGATAATGGTGGTCCGCGGCCTGTCCCTGAGCGTTGAGGAGGGACAGATAAGGGCCATACTGGGCGCCAATGGAGCCGGCAAGAGCGCCACTCTCAAAACAATAATGGGATACCTCGATGACCAGCCGGACAAGGGGACGATATGGTTCAAGGGTCAGCGCATAGACGGGATGCGCACCGAAAAAATAGTCCCACTGGGGATAGCGTTTGTTCCGGAGGGGCGTGAGGTATTCCCGGAACTCACGGTGAAGGAAAACCTCATGATGGGCGCCTATATCAGGCGCGACAAGGGTGTTTCCGATGATCTGGAGAAGGCCTTCAAATATTTCCCTCTGTTGAAAGACCGGCTAAAACAGCAGGCCGGAACACTTTCAGGCGGTGAGCAGCAAATGCTAGCCATTGCGCGCGCCCTTATGTCCAGGCCGTCGCTGCTTATACTGGATGAGCCTTCCCTCGGGCTGTCTCCTCTACTGGTCAGCGAGATATTCGGCATAATCGAGGCCATAAATCGCGACGGCGCAACCATACTGCTGGTCGAACAGAATGCCAGGAAGGCCCTGAGTGTTGCGCATCACGCATTTATCATGGAGTCCGGAAGGATTGTTCTTGAGGGGCCGCCAGAGAAGCTGCTTGAAAATGAAGATGTCCAGGAGTTCTATCTAGGTATGGCGCCTGAGAGTTCGGTGAAGGGATACCAGAGATACAAGCGCAAGAAGCGCTGGAGATAGCCAAGCGTGTGAGAATGAGTGGCTAATATTGCGATGGAGTTGATGAAAGAAAATTTTTTTGAGGCGGCAAGCCGATGAATGAAGAATCCTTGACCGTTCCCATGATGTTCATGGAACGGGCCTCGCAAGATGAAGAGCGGGTTGGTCTGCGATACAAGTACCTGGGTATATGGCGAGACATCACATGGGGAGAATATCTTGCCAATGTGCGGCGTGCCTGCCTGGGGCTGGTTTCCCTGGGGCTGGAGAAGGGCGACAAGGTAGCAGTAATCGGGGAAAACAGGGCCGAATGGCTCTATTCCGACATAGCCGCAATGTCAGCCGGGGCGGTTACGGTCGGCATCTACACCACCAGTTCGGCGCAGCAATGCGAATATGTCACCGTCCATTCGGAAGCCAAATTCTTCATCGCCGAGGATGAAGAACAAATGGATAAGGCGCTTTTTTTCAGGGACAGAGCGCCAAGTCTCAAAAAAATCATAGTGATGGACACCAAGGGTCTGACCAGGTTCTCGGATCCGATGGTATGTTCTTTCGATGAACTGCTTGAGATAGGCGCTGACCTTGACAAAAAGGACCCGGAGCTTTTTGACAGGCTGGTCGGACAAGTCCAACCGGAAGATATGGCGCTAATAATCTACACTTCCGGCACAACTGGGCCGCCCAAAGGCGCTATGTTGTCGCACAGAAACATTGTGTGGACGACTTGGTCTATCGGTGAGGCGCTGAAAATTCACCCCGGGGATGAACTCGTCTCCTTCCTTCCACTTAGCCACATCGCTGAAAGGATGTTTAGCGTTTTTCTGCCTATAAGATTCGGATATACGATCAATTTCACCGAGAGCCCGGAAACCGTAATGGCAAATTTCAGGGAGGTTTCGCCAACGGTCATATTTGCGGTCCCGAGGATATGGGAAAAATATTATTCCAGTATCCGCATAAAGATGGCTAACGCCACCTGGTTCAAGAGGGTCAGTTACGCCACCGCCGAAAAAGTCAGCCTGCACTATGGAAAGAAGCGCTTTAGCGGTAACAGGATACCGGTTTATCTCAAAGTCCTTAGGGCTCTGTTCAACGCATTTGTCCTGTATAAGTTGCGTGAGCGCCTGGGTTTTGAGAGAGTAAGGCTCGCAGTTTCGGGAGCCGCTCCTATATCACCGGATGTCTTGCGGTATTTCCACGGAATAGGTGTGCCACTCAGAGAGGTTTACGGCCAAACCGAGGGTTCCGGACCCACCTGCATTCATCAGGGAGACCAGATAGAATTGGGCAATGTTGGGCCGGCCCTGCCAGGGGTTGAGGTTAAAATCGACAAGGACGGTGAAATACTGGTAAAAGGCGGCAATGTTTTCATGGGTTATTTCAAGAATCCTGAGGCCACCGCTGAAACGATAGTAGATGGATGGCTGCGATCAGGTGATGTGGGGTTGCTCGATGAAAAGGGTTTTCTCAAGATCACGGACAGGAAGAAGGACCTCATAATAACCGCCGGCGGAAAGAACATAGCCCCACAGAACATAGAAAACCAGTTAAAATTCAGCCCATATATCAACGACGCCATAGTGATCGGCGATCGGCTCAAATTCGTGTCCGCCCTCATAGTCATAGACGAGGAGAATGTAGTCCAGTTCGCTCAGGATAACAAGATACCGTTCACCACCTACGAAAGTCTGACCAAAGCACCCGAAATAGTCGAACTGATTGACCGCGAGGTTCAGGAAATCAACAAGACACTATCGCATGTTGAAACCATCAAGAAATTCACCATTGTTCCCAAGAAGCTTTACGAGGAGGATGGTGAAGTAACCCCGACCATGAAGGTCAAGAGAAAGCACATCAACGAGAACTTTGCCGATCTTATCAAGGCCATGTACAAGGGCGGTGGATGATTCGGAGCCTTTCCGGCAAAAACGCCCGGCGTCCGGGGCTCTAGCGCTGTGCGATCTCGAGGCGGCCTTTTCTTTGAATGGCGTCTAATGATGCGTTAATAAGTGCTTTTTCGGTGAGGCTGGTTATGGCTTCGATGGAATAGTTGTTTACCGCTGTTTCCCTGGCCTTTTGCGCCATCGAAAGACGCAGGCGCTCATTTCTGATTATCTTTTCCATGGCGTCCGCCATCTTCTCAGGATCACTCGCAGGCGCCAGAAAACCGGTCACCCCCTCTGTGACTACTTCTGGGTTACCGCCAACATCGGTGGCCACCACCGGCAATCCGCATGACATGGCTTCGAGGATTACGTTGGGGAGTCCTTCCGATACGGAGGATAGCGCCAGCATCCAGGCCTTCCGTAGATAGGGCCTCACATCGGTTGTTCCCGGACGGACTGTCACCCTGTCGGATATGCCGTGTTCATCGGCGTAAGCCTTAAGATACGACTGAAGGTAGCCGTTTCCAATCATCAGCATCCTTGCCTCGGGAATCCTTTGGCTCAATATCCTGAACGCTTTCAGAGCAGTCATCGGGTCCTTTATCCTGACCATACGTCCAAGATACAGGATGGTTGGCGCATCTGCCCTCAGGCTCTCATCGGGTGTGAAGAAGTCCGTATCGACACCGTTTGGGACAACCTCGGCCCTCTCCTCAGCCACCGAGTGCCGTTTCATGACGAATTCCTTCAGGGCCTGGGCGTTACATACAACACGGTTGCTGGCATGCCAGAGCAATGATTCAAACTGCTGTTCCTTCCTGCCACGCCAACTGGAGACTATGACCGGCACTCCGACGATATACGAAAACAGTCTCCCCCATATGTTTGGCACTGCGGTGAGTGTGTATATGATATCCGGTCGCTCGGACCTGAGCTTCCAGAAAAGCCTGTAAAGCGCCTGAGGAGTGACCCACGAGTCAAGGCAGAAATATGAAACCCTGACGTCACATTCCTCGGCTATAGGTAGCATGTCCTCGCCACCACGCAGAACCCATAATTCCAGATCGAACAGGTCCCTGTTCAGGTGTTTGAGCAAATGGGTGGCGTATCGCTGAGTGCCCCCGAATTCCAGATCCTGTAGCAGCAATACTGTTTTTAGTGGTGTCCTGAGCTTGATCGACATGAACCAGCCTGTTATGAGCGCTTGCTTAGGCTGCCAGTCAAAAGGTCGTAAACCTGTTTATGTGTCCTGTTCGGATCGAACTCCCTCAGCACAAGCTCACGGCCTTTCTCAGCCATCTGAATGGCCCGCTCTCGGTCCTTGAGCATTTCCTCCATGGCCATGGCCAGTTCGGCCGGATGCTTTTGGGACACGAGATAACCTGTTTCACCGTTCCTGATGACCTCGGGTATTCCGCAGACATCCGTGGAGACAACCGGTATCCGGTGCGCCAGGGCCTCAAGGATGACCGTCGGAAGACCGTCACGGTCACCGGTGGAGTGGACGGCGCTCGACATGACGAACAGGTCAGCCTTCATGAACAGGTCGGAAACCTGATTGTAAGGCACAAAACCCGGGTATGAGATGAACTTGGTCAAGCCTAGTTTCCTGGTAAGGTAAAGCAATTGAAGCCTGCGTGGTCCATCGCCGGCAAGGGTGAGGTGAAAATCCACGCCTCGGTCCTTGAGAATCCTGCATGCGTAAATAAGGTCGTCGAAGGCCTTAATCCGTGCAAATCTTCCTAGCGCAAGTATCTGGTATGGGGCTTTCATGACAACCGGAGCGATAGAGTGTTTCTCGAGCGGCACGCCATTGTACACAGGATGAATCTTGGCTTCGGTATCTGGGGCAAAACTGGCCATGTATGGCACATTTGTCCTGTTCTCGGAGATTACGAATTCGGCGTCGTTAAGCTTCTCAGCCAGGGCTCCGTCTGGTGGATATATGTCTCCGGCGCGGCCAGTGAAGCTGAACGGGATGTTAATGAGCCTTGAAGCGACCCACGCCGCTGTGGCCGGACCCATCGCCCAGGGAGCGTGGACATGGCCGATACCCTCCTCCTCAAAGCGCCTGGCCAACGTGAATCCCGCAAGAAACCCGAAGATGTTCTCACCACCAAATTCTATGGATTTCCATTTCCTCACCGGTATTGTCCTGAACAGGTGAGCCGTAAGTTTGGGGTTTCTTTTCCACCAGTAGGCAATGTCTTTGGGCAGTCGTTTCAGGAACGGAATGCCCAGACGCTCAACCTTTTTGGAGGCTTCTGCCATCTCAGGAGACAGCTTCTGGGTCAATTCACCGTAAAGCGTGAAAACCTTTACATCCAGACCCATCTTCCACAGGTTCATTACCTCCCTGAAAATAAAAGTTTCAGAGGGTTTGGGCCACCAAAGCAGAACATACGCAACTCTTTGCCTTGTCACTTATATCTATCTCCTGGAAATTCAGAATATTGTGTTTCAATATAAAAACTTCATGGCAATCAATTAATAAGCCCCAGCGAGTTTGACTGCTGAGGCCCACCTGAGACTGCACACCGGTTTTCTCAGACTATGTTGTACTGATTGCTTTCATACCATAACTGAAAAACGAGGAGTGTCCACAGTTCCTTCCTGTGATCAACAATCCCCTCATCGTGTTCCCGGACCATGCCGGCGATAGCCTTGGGATTGAACAACCCCTGGCGGTAAAGCCTCTGCTCGTCGAACATCTCCTCAACCAGCGACTTCAGCGTCTTCTTAAGCCACAAGGCCGATGGTATGAGAAAGCCCCGTTTTTTCCTGTTGAGTATTTCTTCAGGAAGCCTTTTGCGTAGAGCCTTCTTGAGAAGATACTTTCGCTTGAATCTTCGTATCTTCATCCCGTGAGGCAGTCCGAACACGTATTCCACAACCTTGCGGTCAAGGAAAGGGGCTCTAACCTCAAGGGAATTCATCATGGAGCATCTATCAACTTTCACAAGTATGTAATCGAGCAAATATTGCTTTGTCAACAGGTAAAACACCCGATTCAAAGGGTCTGGCGCCTTGAAACTGCTGTAAAGCCTGCTGGTTGTAGAATAGAGTTCAACCGGGTCGTCTATGATGGAGGGTGGGTCAGTCCAGATGTGTCTTTGTGTTTCACTTGTTATGGCGCCAAGCCACATCTGCGTTCTAAGCCATTCAGGGCAGTAAACCCCTGAGAAGAATTTCTCCGTCACGTGTCGAGGACTTACATAGCCTGTTGATATGGGCAGCTTTTGCGATATGGGCTCCACTATGTTCTTCCTCAGGAAATGAGGCAGTGACAGGTAGTAGTTTGACAGTATGAATGCAGAATAATATTCGTAGCCCGCAAATAACTCGTCTCCTCCGTCTCCCCCGAGGGCCACGGTCACATCCCGACGGGTTACCTCGGACAAAAGGTATGTCGGGACTATGGACGGGTCCGACATTGGCTCATCCTGAAGCGCCACTATCGAGGGAAGAAGCTTGCCGGCGTCTTCAGCGCTGAGTATTTGCTCATGATGGTCAGTTCCGAAGTGATTCGCCACCAGACGCGCATATT
>CALDNG010000091.1 GCA_937915285.1 uncultured Desulfomonile sp.
CGAGGAAAAGATCAGACAGTTAGGACTTACCCGGGATCAGGTTGAAGAAATCAAGAACAACGAGAAGCCCATGATTAATATTACCCTCCGGGCGCCGATCAACGGGATAGTCACCAGAAAGAACGCTGTCCTCGGCCAGTTCGTGCGTGAGGGCCAGGAGATGTTCATCATCAACGACCTTTCCCGCGTATGGGTAAAGCTAGACGCTTACGAGACTGACATTCCCTGGATCAGATACGGCCAGGAAGTCAATTTCAAGGCATCCGCCGTCCCAGGAAAGGTTTTTAAGGGTAAGGTCCTTTTCATAGACCCGGTTCTCGACACAAAAACCAGGTCCGTCAAGGTGAGAGTAGAAGCGGATAACCCCGACTTCCTCCTCAAACCCGGTATGTTCGTGAACGCCCAGTTAGAAGCTGAACTCGACAATGAGGTTCGGGTCATCAAATCCGAATGGTCCGGAAAATACATCTGCCCCATCCATCCACGGGATACCGCCAGCGACACACCGGGAAACTGCCCGGAAAGCAACATGCCAATGCGACCGGCTTCTGCATTCGGTTACTCGGATAACCCGAACCCCACTCCCCCACTGCTCGTTCCCGCTACCGCTCCGTTAATTACCGGGAAAAGGGCCATTGTCTTTGTGGAAAGAAAAGACACCGCATCCCCAACTTACGATTTGCGCGAAGTCTCACTAGGACCGCGCGCAGGATCCAGTTACATTGTTCTCTCCGGGTTATCCGAAGGTGAGCGGGTTGTGACCAATGGTGCGTTCAAGCTCGACAGCGCCATGCAAATCAGCGCCAAACAGAGCATGATGAGTGAGACCGGGCACACCAAAGAGCCACAAATCCCTGTTAAAGCTGAAGAAGAACTTATAGAGCGCATAAAAGTAGGGGATCAGTTCAGAAAGGATCTCAATGTCGTCATAGGCAACTACATCAGATTCAAAGACGCACTGGTAGATGAAAAAACTGATGACGCTGTTCAGGAGTCCAGACTGCTACTTGAGTCACTCGATCATATTTCTTTCGAAAAGGAATCCCAACAGGCGAAGGATTATTTTCGAAAGTATTCTTCAGAAATTTCAAAATCCCTGGCGAAAATCGATTCTACAACGGGAATCGCTGAAATCAGGAGGAGTTTCGAGACAACATCCGAGTCCCTTTCACGCATAGTGATGTCTTTCGGTCATTCTCTAGACTCGGATCTGAAACTGTATCACTGCCCCATGGCGTTTGATGGCGCTGGAGCTTACTGGCTGGAATCATCGGCTGAGAAGAGCAACCCATATTTTGGCCGGAAACCTCACAAGGGTCAGGATATGCTCAAATGCGGCGAGCTTCAGGAGACCATCGCTTCATCGGTCCCTACGGGGCCTGTCCCTGACGCAGGGGTGCAACAATGAAAGCGCAGTATGATCCCCTCGAGAAGCGTCCTGTTTCCGCTCCCACAACCCTGTCGCGGCTGACAAGGTTCTGGATACAGAACAAACTGCCGGCCTTCATCCTGCTGGCTCTGGTGATCTCTTACGGGATCGTTGTGGCGCCATTCGACTGGGAGATCGGCTGGGCGCCAAGGAACCCCGTTCCTGTGGATGCAATTCCAGACATTGGTGAAAACCAGCAAATAGTATTCACCACGTGGGAGGGCCGTTCACCCAAGGACATAGAGAATCAGATAACCTACCCCCTCACAGTTTCCCTGCTGGGCATTCCAGGTGTAAAGGTCGTGCGCAGCAATTCCTTTTTCGGCTTCTCCACCATTTATGTAATCTTTAACGAGAACGTCGAGTTTTACTGGTCGCGTTCGAGGATACTCGAGAAACTCAACTCATTGCCGGCGGGTTTGTTACCGGAGGGGGTTCAGCCGACTCTTGGTCCCGACGCTACAGCCCTGGGGCAGGTTTTCCTTTACACAGTCGAAGGCGAAGGCTTCGGGCTCGATGAACTCAGAACTATACAGGATTACTACATCAGGTATTCGCTGCAATCCTCAGGTGGTGTCAGTGAAGTGGCCTCCATTGGCGGTTACGTCCGGGAGTATCAGGTAGATGTGAATCCTGACGCCATGAGGGCGCACAACATTACTCTTCCTGAAGTCTACAACGCTGTGAAGATGTCAAATATCGACATCGGAGCGGGCGTGCTCGAGTTGAACCGTGTCGAATACACGATCCGGGGGCTTGGATTCGTCAAGTCTGTCGAGGACATCGAGAACAGCGTGGTGAAGGTCAATAACAACGTCCCGTTATTCATCAAGGATATAGGGTCTGTAACCCTTGGGCCTGCGGCTAGGCGCGGCGCCCTGGACAAGGAAGGCGCCGAGGTGGTTGGCGGCGTCGTGGTAGTAAGGTTCGGGGAGAATCCTCTCCAGGTGATAAAGAACGTCAGAAACAGGATTGCGGAAATAGCGCCTGGACTCCCAACCCGCAAGCTTGATGACGGATCTGTTTCGCAAGTCAGGATTGTGCCTTTTTATGACCGCACCGAGTTGATACATGAGACCCTCGACACTCTGAACAAATCCCTGGTCGAGGAAATTTTCGTCACCATCATAGTAGTGATTGTGATGATGAATCACCTTGTGGGATCACTTCTGATTTCCTCCGTTTTGCCACTAGCTGTCCTGCTGACCTTCATCGTAATGAAACTAGTTGGAATCGATGCCAACATCATGGCGCTTTCTGGCATTGCCATTGCCATTGGCGTCATGGTCGATATGGGAATAATCCTTTGCGAAAACATCCTGAGACGACTGGAAGAAGATAAAGGTTCGAGTAACTTGCTCGACATCATTCATCAGTCCACCATGGAGGTCGGTGGCGCCGTAATTACCTCGTCACTCACCACCATCATATCGTTTTTACCTGTTTTCACTCTGACAGGCCCAGAAGGAAAACTGTTCAAGCCTGTTGCTTTTACCAAGACTTTTGCGGTAGCCGGATCACTGTTTCTGGCTCTGACCCTCATTCCTCCCTTAGCTCATCTGGTTTTCAGAAAACGAACGTTCAAGGTCCCCACAAAGATGTTGATCAATGCCGCCTTGATCCTGGTGGGTATATGGCTGGAGCTGGCCTTTTCATACAGGGTAGGGATACTGCTCATCCTTGTTGGGGGAATAAAAGCGGCAAGCCTGTTTCTGGCAGATTCAATCCAGCAAAAGGTCCCGACGGTTCTCAACCTTATCGTTCTCGGATTTGTGACCGTGCTGCTGACGGAGCATTGGCTTCCATTAGGCCCGGATCTTGGTTTCCTAAGGAACCTTGTCTTTGCTGCAGGGATAATTTTTGGACTGCTCCTCATAAGGCGCGTGCTCACACACTTCTATGCGCCTATACTCGGCTGGAGTCTTGATCACAAGGGAAAATTTCTCTCCATTCCGGTTTGCATCGTCGTGCTCGGGCTCGTCATATGGCTGGGTTTCGATCGAGTGTTCGGATTCCTTCCATCGGCCTATGACTCGCTTTTTGTGTCGGGCCGCAGCCAGAAGACCGACGCTGTGGCAGGGGACTCCACAGTGATTAGCCCGATAAGGCAGACCCGTGTATGGTCATACCTGGCGCACAAGTTTCCCGGACTTGGCAAGGAATTCATGCCGGACCTGGATGAGGGATCATTCCTTTTCATGCCTACCACCATGCCGCACGCATCCATTGCCGAAGCGCTGGATGTCATCCAGAAACAGGATATGGCCATTCGTTCCATCCCTGAGGTGACATCGGTTGTCGGCAAGATAGGCAGGGCTGAGAGCGCTCTGGACCCGGCTCCCATTTCCATGGTTGAGACCATAATTAACTACGCGCCGGAATACAAAATTGATGAAGCGACCGGGAAGCGGGTTCTGGACCCTGAGACAGGCAAGCCGATACGTAACTGGCGTCCACACATAAAATCCTCTACCGACATCTGGAAGGAAATAACCGAGGCTGCTCGACTTCCAGGTGTTACATCGGCCCCAAAGTTGCAGCCCATAGCAGCCCGTATTGTCATGCTGCAGAGCGGGATGCGCGCCGCCATGGGGGTAAAGATCAAGGGTCAGAACATCGATAATGTCGAGCAGGTAGGGCTTGAAATCGAGCGTTTTCTGAAGGAAGTCCCATCTATAGACCCATCCACGGTAATAGCTGATCGACTCGTTGGGAACCCCTACCTCGAATTCGATATAGACAGGCGAGAGATAGCGAGACTGGGCCTACCCATTCAGGATGTGCAAAATCTAATAGAGATCGCGGTTGGAGGAAAAGCCATAACCACCACTGTGGAGGGCCGCGAGAGATATCCCGTGCGGGTCCGTTACCAGAGGGAACTACGGGATTCCATAGAGGCGCTCGAAAAGATTCTCATAACCAACCCCGACGGAACCCAGGTGCCAATTGGTTCAGTAGCAACACTGAAATATTCGCGTGGCCCGATGAGTATAAAATCCGAAGACACGTTCCTGACCGGTTACGTATTGTTCGACAAACGCCCGGGACATGCGGAAGTGGATGTCGTCACCGCGGCGCAGAATTACCTTCAGAGCAAAATTGCCTCTGGCGCCCTGAAACTGCCGGCAGGCACATCATTCTCCTTCGCCGGCTCCTATGAAAATCAGGTCAGGTCTGAAAAGACCCTCAGGATAGTAATCCCCATGGCCCTGATGATCATTTTCCTCGTCCTGTATTTCCAGTTCCATTCAGTACCAACGTCACTCAATGTTTTCTCCGGGATATTTGTTGCCTGGTCCGGAGGGTTCATCATGCTGTGGCTTTATGCCCAGCCATGGTTCATGGACTTCAGCCTTTTTGGAGTAAACATGAGGGATGTCTTTCAGATTAGGCCGTATAACCTGAGTGTGGCTGTATGGGTCGGATTTTTGGCCCTGTTTGGGGTGGCTACCAACGATGGAGTCATTTATTCGACCTATCTGGATCAGGTATTCAGGAATAACAGCTTTAACTCCGTAGAGCGGATCAGGCAGGCAGTGGTTGAGGCCGGTAGCAGACGCGTCAGACCGGCGCTCATGACTACGGCTACTACAATTCTGGCCCTCATCCCGGTGCTCACATCTCAGGGGAAGGGCTCCGACGTCATGGCCCCAATGGCGATACCATGTTTCGGCGGCATGGCCATAGACCTCATAACAATATTCGTAGTCCCTAACATCTACTGTTGGGGACAGGAACTTAAATTCAGAACTTCCGGTTTTGTTCACGACTGAAACAATCAGAAAGGAAGGACAACATGAGATCTACTGCGAAAAGACTTTTTCTCGTAATCACGATGGCTCTTTTTTCGGGTCTATGGATTGCAGGACCGGCGCAATCATCCCAAACGATCGAGCTTCCTGACGGCTCAAAGATAGACCTCTCAATCCCCTGCCCTGTCTGTGAAATGAAGATTACGCCTGGACCGAACAGTCCGGCAGCTATCGTCTTCAGTGATGGGACTGTAGTGGGGTTTGACGCAAATTCAGATTTCTTCAAATACCTGCTGGACCCGGAGAAATACAAACATTCATCCAAAACAATAAAATCCATTTTCGTGAAGGCTGCTGACACCAAAAACTTTGTTGACGCCAAACAGGCCTTCTTCGTAGTGGTGTCGGGATCATCCGGAGAAATGGGTTTTGAAGTCACTGCTTTTTCGGGCAAACCGGAGGCGGAGAAGCATCTTCAGGCTTCACAGGGCGCCAGGCTGTTTGCTTTTTCGGAAATCACTCTTGCTGAACTACAGCCGAAAAAGAAACTTTTGAAGATGAAGGAATCAAGCCAGCCGTCCAAACCCGCAGGGTCGCATGGCGGACACTGATTCCAGGCCCTAAAGCTTTCCGATACAACATGGACATGTTTAGCCGCATGACTTGCGCACAACTCTGTAATAGGTTAAATATTGTTCAAAATAATTACGCCTTTTTTGTTGGTGCGGTTTGATCCGCCCATTAAATCGGCGGGGCGAATATGATTTTTTCCTTACAAAAACGCTTTCTGGTTTTCGTGCTTCTGCCTGTGACCATAGTGGTGGCATGCTTTGGTGTAGCCGGGTTTATTTACACCCGCGGATATCTTCTTGAGCAGTGGCTGGTTTCCGCTCAATTGCAACTCGAGCGTGCCGCCCACGAAATCAATATGAACCTGGAGCAGAAACTCGAATTGATAGGTCTTATCTCGAAAGCTGATTATGCCCCCAACCCCGATATAACCCAGGCGTTCCTGATTCAACAGTTACTTGAGAAACAGGGTGTCAGATTCGTCGATATAGTAACCAATGAAACAAAGGATTCCTCTGAGACCAAAAAAGCGCTGGCGGCCGAGGACTTTGGTATGGTCTCCGTGGCGGGCCTCTATACAATGGAAGCCTGCGGCGACGCCGGAGTGTGCGCCAGATCGGAAGAGCGTCGTGTAGGGAAAGAGTGTAG
>CALDNG010000092.1 GCA_937915285.1 uncultured Desulfomonile sp.
TGATTGATTGTTCTGCCTTACAATGTTATTGAACCTGAGTCAAACTATAGTTCATTTATTATTGGACAGGGACCGTAGTTCCATCGAAGTTTTTCGGCTGTCTGGCGGTTGGCAGACCCGCAATTTTTGCTGGGTCACCGGATTCATCTATTGCCCGGTGGATCAAGCAACATAAGGTGGGTTGGGTTATCAATGACGAACGAACCATCAGGCTGTTGGCAAAGGAACTTGTTGAGTTGTCCCATCACCCCGAGAGTCTCTACGATTTGCAAAACCGCTGCAGAGAGGTTTATTGGGAAAATTTTAACAAGGATTCGGCGATATCGCAGTGGGATGCCTCCCTCAGGGAAAATGTCAAAAAGCGTAAATCATTTTAATCCGCACCCAGGTCAACCTTTGATTCATAATCAATGAAGTTTCCATGCTGGTCAGAAGCTTCAGTTCCACTCACTTTTGAATAAGGTAAACCCCTATATTTTGAAACGAATTTGATAAGGCTCATTAGATGAAACCATGCGAATCTTAAATCTTTGCTGCTTCTGCGAGCAGCCCTGTGTTCCACTTTGAACTGAGGGAAAAACTCCATGGTCAATCCGCGATCCTTCAATCTCACTCCGAAATCAACATCTTCAAAATACAGAAAAAATCTCTCGTCAAAGAAATTTCTATCAGGAAAGGTGGACAACCTGCAAAACAGAGCGGCACCGCTGCCCCAATCAATCTTGAAATTGCGGTCCAATCTCCTTTCCATGTAGTAATGTTTTCTAACAAATTCTGGCTGATGTTTGAACAGCCGGCTGAGCCGTATTCCAAGAACTGAATAAATATCGTAAAAACGTCTGCAGGAAATGACCATGTTTCCATCTCCATCCATCATCAGCGGAGATAGTGCCGCTAAACTTGAATTGTGGCGAAAATACTCGTGGACCTTGTCCATGGCTCGTGGTGTAATGAGTCGTATGTCCGGATTGCAAAGCAATACCAGTGCCTCATTTTCAGGGATCTCTTTCAAGCCCCTGTTCAAACCTGCCCCATAACCCCTGTTATCCTGCCTGAGAATCTGGATTGGAAATTTGGCCGTAAAATCCCCATCCCGAATCTCTCCTGAGTGATCGACGATAATGAGCATCCTCAAGTCATTGATAAAATTGAGTGATTTGATTAATTGTTTCAGGAGGTTACCTGACTTATGATTGACTGTGACAACGTAGAAGAATAATTGATCAGAACTAATTGTACTGCGCATGCCGCTTCTGCCCCCCCGTCAGAGCAAGATGTGACTAATGACTAAAAGGTAGCATTATTCAAGCTGGCGAAAAAATCAACAGTTTTCTCTTAAATTGACAGTTTTTCAGGGCTGATCAGCCCTATGAAGATGTCAGGGGGGATGTAAAGGCTGACGACAGCCCGCAACAGGAACAATATTCAATCAGAAATCAGAAACCGTTAAACAGAAGCGCTCAAAACCTTACATCCATTCTACGATCAAGGACAAGAAGCTTTTAGGATCACTAAGAATACTCCCCCGGGTAAACCACACAATGAAGATCTGGAGACAGATTTGCATGAGCACTTTGCCGCAGCCATTACAAGCGTCGGGAAAAGCGCTGTTTCAATTCTTGCATTATGTTTTTTGGCAAGTCCAACGATGAAAACAACGCGAGCCAAAGGGGGCCCAAGGTATTGCCTTCAAATGGTATCGAGTATGCTAGTTGTGCAGCTCGAGAGTAGTAGTAGACGCCCCACGTCGCACGAAATCCCTGGTAGGTCGTGCAAACCTTACTTAAAGCCAGATGGCAGGCAATCACCTGCCCCATGGACCCAAGAAGGACAATCGAAACAAGCCCGCATAGGTCAAAAACGTGTAATGTCCCAGCAATAGGTTATTCTGAACCTTTGGAAGAGGAGAAGACAGGTTTGCCACCAGCCAACCTTTAAAAAGCTCAGCGTCACTTCCCATTTTTTCCCCTATTGAGGTCAAACCATATATCTGTAAGCCTTTGTTTTTATTGGTACCCCCGGCAGGAATCGAACCTGCGACCTGCGGATTAGGAATCCGTCGCTCTATCCCCTGAGCTACGGGGGCTTATAAAGGGAAATGACGAAAGTATATCTTGCTATAATAAAGTGAAATCGAAGTTAAAGTCAAATTTTTTTAAGAGGTTTGAGGCTCTCATGGTTGCAAATAGGTCATAGGGAACGCTGGCAGCGAAAGGCATAGGACCCGGACGGGATCAATTTCGGAGCTGTTGTATTGCACCCTCAACACATGTGTTTTCAGCACGAGCGTTAGCACAAAAAACCCCCGGGTATACCGGGGGCAGGAGTGTTAGGGAATAGGGCCGGATCCTCTTACATATACGGGGTTGATGAATTTTGCCTCATCTAGCCGGGCTAGTCAGCGTGTTTCCTGAGGAATGTCGGGATATCGAGATCCTCTCCGGATTCCATGTCGTAATCATCCACAAGGCTCAAATGTCTGCTGTTCTTTTCCCTCTGGCTTTTTCTTATGAAAGCCGGGAAATTGCTTTCCCTGATCTTGCCCGGCACAACTGTGCGCGCGGCTGGCTTGTCGGGATAATTCACATCCGTGATTGGCGCATAGGATTTTATGGCGTGGTTGAGTTCCGAAGTGTCCATGCTCGCTGATTCCGCTCTGCCAAATCCGGTCGCGATAACGGTGACACTTACTGAGTCTCCCATTTCCTCATCGATCACGGCGCCGAAAATGATGTTGGCGTCTTCATGGGCCTCATTCTGGATTATTGATACTGCGTCGTTGATCTCGTTGAGTGACATGTTTGAAGAGCCAGTTATATTGATTAGGACACCACGTGCGCCCGACATTGACATGTCTTCCAGCAGCGGACTGTTGATGGCGGTCCTTGTAGCTTCCTCAACACGACCGTCCCCAATTGCTGAGCCAGTTCCCATCAATGCGACTCCCTTTTCGGACATGATGGTTTTAACGTCTGCAAAGTCCAGGTTAATCAGACCGTTAACCGTCACCAGGTCCGAAATACCCCTGACGCCCTGCAACAGAACGTCATCTGCTTTTCTGAAGGCATCCACGAAGGATATGTCCTTCTTTAGGGACAGGAGTTTCTGGTTAGGTATTATGATCAGGGTGTCGACTTCACGTCTGAGGAGTTCGATTCCCTCTTCAGCCTGACGTAGTCTTCTTTTCCCTTCAAACATAAATGGTTTGGTCACGACAGCAACTGTAAGGGCGCCGATTTCCTGCCTTGCAATCCTTGCGATGATTGGCGCGGCCCCTGTGCCTGTGCCACCACCGAGTCCAGTTGTTATGAACACCATGTCGGAACCTTCGAGAGCGTCCCTGATGGCATCGTAATCTTCATTGGCAGCGATGCGTCCCATTTCGGGGTCTGCGCCTGCGCCCAATCCCCTGGTCTGCTGTCGTCCGATCTGTAATTTTATTGAGGCAAGATTATTTTCCAGAGCCTGGGAGTCCGTATTGGCGGAAACAAAATCCACACCGCCCAGACCGGCCCGTATCATATTATTGACGGCGTTTCCGCCACCACCGCCGACCCCGATTACCCTTATTACTGCACTTCGATTTGATTCGAATTCAAAATCCAGCATTTGCCGGCGCCTCCTGTAATAAAAATCAATTCCAGCCCTTCCAAACCTGAGACAAACCTTAAAAGGCCTCAGCAAACCATTGTTTCATGCGACCGAAAACCTTGGAAAACATGTGATTCGATTCGTACGACATCGTCACATCAAGCCCCTTGTTTCGAGCGCCCCACAGGACAAGTCCGACACCGGTAGCATATACCGGTGAATTGACGACATCGACTAATCCACTAATACCAGAGGGATACCCAAGTCTCACAGGCATGTCGAATATCTGTTCGGATAATTCCACCATGCCTTCAACGGCCACAGCGCCGCCTGTGAGTACGATCCCAGACGCTATGGTGTTCATTAGACCGTATTTATCGAGTTCCCGCCTTACAAGACTGATGATCTCTTCAAGTCTGGGTTCAGTAATATCGGCCAAAACCGATCTGGCAAGGACCCTGGGCTGCCTTCCGCCAACTCCCGGGACGGTTATGGTCTCATCCTTGTTGACCATCGATGACAGGGCGCATCCGTAGCGTTTCTTGATCCTTTCAGCCTCAGCGGTTGGTGTGCGCAGTCCAACAGCTATGTCATTGGTTAACTGATCCCCTCCGACGGGAATGACTGCGGTGTGTTGTATGGATCCTTCAAAGAATACAGCTATGTCAGTGGTTCCGCCGCCTATGTCAATAAGAGCGACACCCAGTTCCTTTTCATCTGGTGACAGGACCGCTTCGGAGGAGGCCATTTGCTGAAGTATGAGATCATTAACGGTTAGTCCGCTCCGGTGGGCGCATCTGATAATATTCTGGGCGGCCGAAACAGCTCCTGTTATTATGTGGACCTTTGCTTCCAGGCGGACACCGGCCATGCCTATGGGTTCCTTGATACCCTCCTGATCGTCAACCATGAATTCTTGTGGCAGTATGTGTATGACTTCACGATCAAGTGGAATAGCCACGGCTCTGGCCGCGTCTATAACCCGTGCCACTTCCTGAGGAGTGATTTCGCGATTTTTTATAGCTATGACACCGTGAGAATTGATTCCTTTGATGTGACCACCCGATATTCCGGCATAAGCGCTGTCAGCATGGACTCCTGCCATCAGTTCCGCGTCGTTGACAGCCTTTTTTATGCTTGAAACAGTATGATCTATGTTTACTACCACGCCCCGCCTCAGTCCTCGTGACGGAGATGTGCCAACACCGATTATGTCCACCACCCCGTCAGCGTTAATCTCGCCAATAATTGCGCATATCTTGGTAGTTCCAACATCCAGACCACAAATTATGTTTTCACTGCGTGCCATATTCTACCCCTGATGGAGCGGTTCTTCCGAAGAACGCACTATTGCCCTGTCGTCAAAATCAAGGTTGATTATCCTGGCTTTATGCCAGTCTCCCTTGTCGGCCAAAAGCTTTCTCAACTGTCCGTAACGGGTAAGCTTTGACTCGAAATTATTCTTTCCCAACACAACAAGTTGACCAGAGCGTGTTAAGAGTGAAACCCCTTCATCCAGATTAAGTCTTATTTCTGACAGGTCGCTCACTGACAGTTCGGAACTGAATTTGTCCAACTTATCCAGCAACCCCATGGCTACTCGAAGGGTGTCCTGAACCGCAAGTCCATTATTAATTATTTCGTTCGGCTTCAAACCTGTGAAAAGTGGATAATCGATGGAATCTCCAGGGAATAGACGGGTAAAAATTTCAGCGTTCTCGTCAAGGTAATAGAGCTTGTCCACCGCAAGCACTCCCCTCGGGGAGCGTTCTTCCACTTCCACTATCAACTGGTCGGGAAACCTTCTGTAAACCGCGGCTGATCTTAACCACGGGTGCCTCTTGAGCCGTAACACGATAGCGTCCAGTTCGACGGTCAAAAGGTTCACACCGCTCTCTATTTCAGCCACCTCGATGACCTCAGTCGCCGAAAGTTTGTGATTTCCCGTGACTTCTACATTCCTCAGGTTGAAATAGGGCGCGCCGCGTGAAAAAAGATAAACCAGCGCACAGGATAGAAAAACGTTTATCGTAATGCCTGCCGCAACCAGCGCCTTCAGGACAGACCTGTTTCTTAGCTTCACCGCCGTCTCTTCGGTCAGCTTCGGGCTAACAACTTTGGTCTGGGAAACGTCCTTGCCGGCTCTCAATTCTCTTCTCCATCCTCAATGATCTTTATCTCAAGCTCAAGATCGATTCTTTCCTCTGTCCAAACCTTTCGCCTGATCGCCTCAATCAGTTTCATCACGTCCCTGGCCTGAGCTTTACCGTGATTCACAATGAAGTTTGCATGTATCGTGGAAATCTCGGCTGATCCCGACCGCATACCCTTGAAACCCAACCTGTCAATGATCGCCCCTGCAGGATTTTCAGGGGCTGGATTCCTGAAAATGCACCCTGCGCTTGCTAATCCACGGGGCTGACTTGAACGCCTTTTGGCCCTGGCTAATTCCAGTTCCCTTCCAATCTCCCCAGCGTCTCCTTTGGAAGCCTTTAGAAGCGCCGAAGTGACAATCGCGCCAGCCGGCAACTTCATCGTACGATATCCATAGTCCAAATCGCGATTTTTTGAAACTATTTTCTTACATTTTTCATCTAAAAGTTCAATTTCACATATTAAATCAGATAAATTAATTCCTAGTGCGCCTGCGTTGCACGCAATTGAGCCGCCTATCTGGCCCGGGATTCCCCACAATCTGGAGACTCCTAGGGCCTGAAAGTGGGCCATTTTTCTTATCACTCCGGCGAGAGTTGCGCCGGCGTGGGCTTTCACTATTATTTCAGTCTCATTATTTTCAATAATTTCAAGGTGTTTTGCCTGGCCCAAACAGATCAGTGCGCCTCTGTATCCTTGGTCTGGGAAAAGCATGTTTGATCCTGAACCCAAAGGCATGAATCGTATTTGATTTTCCCGTAGAATTTTTACGACCGCGCATATCTGTTTTTCATTGGAAGGTAAGACAACAAGGTCGGCAGGTCCTCCTATCCTGAAAGTTGTCAGGCGGCTCAGGGGGTAGTCTTTCAGGACTTTACCCCCTAGTGTTTTGCTAATCAGATCATATAGTTTAGGGTTTATAGGGCTTTTCAAAGCTTCCGACCTTGAGACGTCATTTTGGGAAACCGTATCCAAAGCAAGGTTGGTAGGGCTTTAGAAACCGCAGGCGCATGAATTACGGAGACCGTTTTGCGGAATGACCAAAGATGGTTCAGTTCTTCTTTGTCTTGAGATGTTCGAGGATCAATGGCCCCATTCGGGTAACATCTCCCGCTCCCAGAGTGATGAGCATGTCTCCCGGTTGAAGCGACTGAACAATCAGGTCAGGTATTTTTTCTCTGTCGGGAGTGTGCAGGGCTCGTTTGTGACCTCTCAGACGTATGCCATCACAGAGCGCTTCAGCGGAAACTCCCTCAATAGGCCTTTCGCTTGCAGCGTATATGTCCATTACAAACAGCATGTCCGTGTCATGAAAGGCTGTCAGGAACTGGTCGAAAAGGGCCTTGGTTCTCGAGTATCTGTGAGGCTGGAATAAGACCGCTATTCTTTTCTCGGCTATCTGGCGGGCGGCCTTGAGGACTGCCTTAATTTCGTTTGGATGATGGCCGTAATCGTCGATTACCGTGACACCTGCCTCCCTGCCGCGCAGAGTGAAGCGACGCTGCACCCCGGGAAAGGACTCGAGGGCTTTTTTGGTTGTTTCAAAAGGCACGCCGAACACGTCGCCTACCGTAACCGCTGCCAAAGAGTTTACTATGTTGTGCGCCCCTGGAATGGGGAGCTTGATTTCGCCTAGGCTCTGGTCCTCCTTATAAACGGAGAATATTGAGAAACCACCTTCGAATCTTGGTTTTACGGCCCGTATGGCTGCCTGCGAACTCAACCCGTAGGTTATTATTCTTTTTGAGATGAATGGGATGATGTTCTGGACTTCCGGGTCATCCAGGCAAAGTATGGCATAACCGTAGAAAGGTATCCTGTCTATGAATTCAAGGAAAGCTGACCTGATTTCATCCATGTTGGCGTAACAGTCCATGTGTTCGAGATCCAGATTTGTGACGATGCCCACGGTTGGATGAAGTTTAAGGAAAGATTTGTCAGATTCATCCGCCTCAGCCACCAGCAACTTCCCATGTCCGAGTTTGGCTCCGCCTCCGAGGTAATCGAGTTTTCCGCCGATTACCACCGTTGGGTCCAGGCCCCCTTGAGTCAGTACCGAAGCGATCATTGATGTGGTTGTCGTCTTGCCGTGCATGCCCGCTACAGCGATTGAGGTCTGCATTCGCATGAGTTCAGCCAGCATTTCAGCTCGGGGAATAACCGGGATTCTTCTTTCATGGGCCACCACTATTTCCGGGTTATCGTCCCTGATAGCGGAGGAGAAAACAACCACATCGGCTCTTTCAAGGTGAGAGGCGTCATGTCCGATCCATATCCTGGCGCCAAGTTCCCTCAGCCTCTTAACGCCTCCTGACTCCTGCAGGTCGGACCCGCTTACGCGAAATCCGAGTGCCAGTAGAATCTCGGCTATGCCGGACATGCCTACACCGCCGATCCCTACAAAATGAACATCCTTAATTCTTTTAAAAAGGGCGCCAATCAATGTGGTCCACCTTTCAGTTTCAAAATTTCCCTTGCGATTGTCCTCGCTGCCTGCGGGCGTCCAAGCTTTCTCGAATTCTCCGCCATTATTTCGAGTTGCTCAGGCGCTTCCATCAGTTCAATAATCTGATCAAACAGGACTCCCGAGGACAGTTCTGAATCCATCGATATCCAAGCAGCTCCGCGTTCCTCGAGCGATCTGGCGTTGTGGAGTTGATGGTCTTTGATTGCGTAGGGGTAGGGGATTAGGATGCAGGGTTTTCCAAGGGCCGTCAACTCGGCAAGCGCTCCAGCGCCACTCCTGCAAACGACAAGGTCCGCCCATCGGTAATATGGGCCGATGTCTTCAATAAACTCCAACACCTCGGCTTGTATTCCCGCACGGTCATAGACCTGTCGGACTTCATCCGTATCTCCCTTCCCAGTCTGATGTCTTATCGAGATACGGCCTGAAAAAGGCTTGAGCCGGTTTATACCATCAATCATAGCCCTGTTGATACTTCGGGCGCCCAGAGAGCCTCCAAAAATCAGAAGCCTGAATTTTCCATTCCCCTCAAGTGGCAATGAGGTAAGCAATTCCTCTCTTACCGGATTCCCGACGAGAAGAGTTTTTTCAGGATCTGTGGCCGGGGATGTGTTTTCCCATGAAATAAAGATTGTGCTCACAAACCTCGCCAACAACTTGTTGGTGGATCCCATAACCGAATTCTGTTCCTGTATGCCTGTCCTGACTCCAAGAATATGAGCTGCTGCCAATGTTGGGCCGGAAGCGTAGCCCCCTACTCCAAGGACAAAGTCAGGCTTGAATTCCCGGATTATGGAAACTGACTGCAACAAGCCTCTGGGTATATCGGTGAGGGCGCGCATTTTTTGTAAGACGCCTTTACCAAGTATTCCACTGGCCGTGATGAATCTGATCGGAAAATCAGTCCTTGGAATGATCCTGGCTTCTATACCCTTTTCAACGCCCACAAACAGGACCTTTCCGTCGGGATGCTCACTCCTGAAGGCCCTGGCAATCGCCAAAGCCGGGAATAAATGACCCCCTGTTCCGCCACCGGCAATCAGCAATCGCATTGGGTCCCCTCCGTGAAGGACTCTTTTTCAGCTCCGCTTATGGAAAGCAGTATGCCAATCCCGGCAAGGTTAACTATCATTGAGGTGCCTCCAAGCGACATGAGCGGCAACGGCAGTCCCTTTGTCGGGAGCATTCCCATTGCCACGGCCATGTTGAGCAGGGCTTGAATCCCAATGAGCGAGGTTATTCCAAAGGCGAGGTACTTGTTGAATGGGTCACGGCTGCGCATTGAAATCATCAGTCCCTTCATGATGAACGCAAAGAATAGCAGTATGACAGTGGTTACTCCTAGCAGGCCCAGTTCTTCACCTATGACTGAAAAAATGAAATCCGACTGTGGTTGAGGCAGGTAGAAGAGTTTCTGGATTCCCTTCCCGATTCCTGCTCCCCAGAGTCCGCCGCATCCAAAAGCCACTAGGCTCTGAATAATCTGAAAGCCGGAACTCAGCGGATCGCTCCAAGGATCGAGGAAGCTCTTGAGCCTTGATAATCTGTACTGGGCGCTCATCCCGATATGAATCAGGAAGGGAAGCGCAAGTATGCCAGTGGCGGCCAGGTGCTGGATGCGTACACCGGCGACGAACATCATCAGAAATCCGACGGTTGTGATAATCACCGCTGATCCGAAGTCCGGCTGAACCAGAACAAGCAAGATTACCAGCGCAATCACCAGCACGTGTGGAAGAAATCCGACAGTGAAGGCTCTAACACTATCCCCCTTCTTGGCTAGGGAATGGGCAAAGAAAATTATTAGAGCATATTTTATCAGTTCCGACGGCTGCAGGAAGAATCCGAAGGGCATTTTAATCCACCGTCTCGAGCCTCCCAATTCGACACCCACACCAGGCACGAATACCAGTACCATCAAAAATATGCCTATGGCCATTACCGGACCGGCAGCCTCTTTCCAGAACATGGGGTTGATTTTCGAAAAAAGGAACATCAGCGCCAATCCGATGAGCATGGACACGCCCTGACGTTTTGTGTAGTAAAAGCCGTCCCCGAATTTTCCCGAGGCTATCATGTAACCGGCCGATGTAACCATGATTATCCCGATGGCCAGAATAACAATGGTTAGAGTCAGCAACAACGGGTCATTGCCAAATCCGTTCCTGAAAAAGCCGGTAGGCCTGTTTTCGGCAGTTGCCTGTGTCATCCTCGTCCTCTGGATTGGTTGTTAGACACAAGTCCACATAACCTTTTGACAAGTCCCCACAAGAGAAGCGTCCTGCGCTTTTTTCCTCATGCACAACCTCGATGAGGGCCTGTATTCAATGGCGTCAGGGAATCGGCCAGGTAATTTTTCGCAAACCACTACACCTTGTTTGCAATGCATTCGTTTTCTCAATTTTGAGTTGTCTGGAGAAACTTTCATGCTGACGCCTCCGTACAGTTATCTAAGCTTCAGGGTGCTCATAGCGATCAGAGCAAAGAATATGGAAATGATCCAAAACCTTACAATGACTTTAGGTTCGGCCCATCCTTTGAGTTCAAAGTGATGGTGAATAGGGGCCATATTGAATATTCTTTTCCCGGTGGTCTTGAAAGAGGCTACCTGAAGGATTACCGACATGGCCTCTATTACAAAAACGCCACCGGCTATCGCCAAAAGTATCTCGTGCTTTGTGACTACCGCCACCGCGCCGAGAAGACCGCCCAGTGACAATGAGCCAACATCTCCCATGAACACTTCGGCAGGGTAGGCGTTATACCAAAGGAATCCCATCCCAGCGCCCAGCATCGCTCCGCAGACCACGCAAAGCTCGCCCGACCCTGGAACGTAAGGAACCTGAAGATACTGAGCAAGCTTGAGGTGTCCCGAGATGTAGGCGAATATGAGGTAAGTCGCCCCACATATCATGACCGGACCAATCGCAAGACCGTCCAGACCGTCAGTGAGATTCACTGCATTGGACGCCCCGGCTATCACAACAGCCGCGAACGGAATGTACCAGATTCCGAGGTCAGGAGTGATATTCTTGAAGAAGGGCACGGCAAGGGTTGTCTTGAAAACCGGATCAAGGTACAACACCAGCCCTACCACTGCTCCTATCAAGAGTTGAAGACCGAGCTTATGTTTACCGGCTAGACCCTTGTGATTCTTCCTGACGACCTTCAGATAATCGTCCAGAAAACCGACTGCCCCGTATCCGAGCGTTACCCCTAGCACTATCCATACATAAATATTATCCAGCCTGGTCCACAGCAGACAGGAGAAAGTCAGCGCAAAAAGAATCAGCAGACCGCCCATGGTGGGAGTTCCGGTTTTTCCCAAATGCGATTTTGGACCATCTTTGCGAACCATCTGACCAATCTGAAATTCCCTTAGGTAATCAATCAAAGGTTTACCGAGAAGAAAGCTGATCATGAGGGCGGTGAGGGTGGCCATTATTGCTCTGAATGATATATATTTGAATACATTAAATAATATGCTGTTAGCGCCCAATGGATATAGTAGATGGTAAAGCATTGATTAAATCTCCTCCAATATCCTGTTTGCTATTAGCTCCATTTTCATGGACCGAGAGGCTTTTACCAGAATCCTGTCATAGGCGCCCAATTCCATTTTTATGGCCTCCCAGGCTGCTTCCTTGTCGGAGAAAACTGTAAGGGCCTGTGAAGAGCCGTTGCCGTTGAGAAAACCCGATCCGAAATCATTAGCGAATTCACCTATGAATATTATCCTGTCAATCTTTAGGGATGCGGCCAGCCTACCAATTTCGTGGTGGAGTCTGGAGGATTGTTCGCCCAGTTCCATCATATCCCCTAGAATGGCGATCTTGCTGGAGCGCTGGTCAAATTCCACCAGAGTCTCCAAAGCCGCCTTCATTGACTGAGGATTTGCGTTGTAATAATCCTTCAGAAGGACACGACCTTTATCAAGCCTCACCGTTTCCATTCGCCAAGAAGGCGCTTGGAGATTTTCAAGCCCTTTTGCGACGTCTTCCATGCTGGAGCCTAAAAGCAGACATGATGCGCTGGCTGCCAGAGCGTTTTCAATATTGTGTCTGCCTGGAATTTGTATTGAGACTTCCAGGGTTCCCCAGGGGCATTCCATGTTGAAACGGCTCCGATCGTCACTCGTGATGTTTGAAGCCCTGAAATCTCCCCGGTCTGTTCCGAAGGTCAACAGCCTGCCTTTGTACAGGCCATGCAGCGCCTCGAGTTCTGGTATTCCGCACGGAATAACCCCGGCTGTTGATGCGGCCTCGATCAGCCTGAACTTTTCCCTGGCTACTGTAGCCAGATCCTTGAGGCCCTCCAGGTGAACCGGTCCGATTGTTGAGATGACTGAGACGTCAGGGGAAGCTGCTCTTGCCAATAGCTCCATTTCACCGGTGTGATTAATGCCGGCCTCAACAACTGCCGCCGTGTATTGAGGGGATATGGACAAAATTGTCATAGGCAGGCCTATGAGGTTATTGAGGTTGCCTTTAGTAGCCAGAGTCCTGTTGGACACAGACAGTATAGAGGCTATCATTTCCTTGACAGTAGTTTTACCGGAAGAGCCGGTTACGGCGATAAGTGGAACAGGAAATAGCTTACGGTGGCTTGCTGCAAGGTCAGTCAGAGAACGCAGGGTGTCCTGAACTCTTATCAGGACATGGTTAGACAAATCATTTGATAATTCATGGAGAAAATCGTTGTCTAAGAGGCTTCCTCCGGCCCCGGCTCTAAGAGCTGGTATGACATAATCAAATCCATTGAAATTGTCTCCCCTTAGAGGCACGAACAGATCGCCGTTCCTGATTTCCCTCGAATCGGTTGAAACACCCGAAAACACTGTTTCAGCATCGCCCCGGATTAGTTCTCCCCGGCATGCCGAACATATTTGTCGAGCGCTGTATTTAAGTTCGTCAGCTCGCATGAAACAGAATCCACACCATCCTTGATTAATGTAAAAACTAGAGATTAAGGCTTTCCAGGGCCTTCCTCAATTCCTCGCCGTCGTCAAAGGGATAACGGACACCATTGATCTCCTGGTAGTTCTCATGCCCCTTACCTGCCACCAGGAGCGTGTCAGTCTCCTCGAGATGTCTCACAATCCACTCAATGGCCTTTCTACGGTCAGGTATTATGGCGTATTGACCGCTTGGTATTCGGCCAACATCTCCATTGACGCTGAGCATCCGAAGTCCGCACTTTTTAACTCCCGGCTCAATCTGGCTGATTATGTCCATCGGATCCTCGGTTCTGGGGTTATCCGAAGTAATCAATACGAAATCACTGGCCAGCGCCGCCTGTTCTCCCATCAGCGGGCGTTTTGTCCTGTCCCGGTCCCCTCCGCAACCCACTACTGTAATCAAACGACCAGGCATGGATTTGCGTAGCGCATCAAGCACGTTGTTCAGTGCGTTTGGGGTGTGAGCATAATCGACAAATATCTGACCGAACCGGGATTCAATTCGCTGAAGTCTGCCCGGAACAACCCGTAGTTCAGCAATACCCCTCCTGATGGAATCGACCGAAAATCCCAGACATACTGACACTGCGACGGCAGCCATTATGTTTGACAGGTTGAAATACCCGGTAAGACTTGATTCTATTTTCAGGTCACCTTCAGGAACACATATTGATCCTGAAATACCATCGGCCGATATTTCTACGTCCAAAGGATAAAAATCACAAGTACTCGAAGAGCCAAACGAAAACTTTTTAAAGCCTGTTGTTTCATGGAAAAGCCGGCTGCCGAAAGGATCATCGACATTTACCACAGCGGCCTTGTTCTTTTTGCTGGATGCTTTCAAAAGGCTGGAGAACAGGATTTTCTTGGCCTGATAATAGTCCTCCATGTCGCGATGAAAATCGAGGTGATCCTGTGTCAGGTTTGTAAAAACGCCGACATCGAAGTTGCAACCGTTGAGTCGACCCATTTTGAGTCCGTGGGATGACACTTCCATGAACACATCCGAGACACGGGAATCCTTCATTTCCCTGAACATCCTCTGGAGGTCCGACGCTTCGGGGGTTGTGTTGGGCGCCGAGATGTAATGTTCAGGCCACCTGTAAGATATTGTTCCTACAACCCCCGGGATTCGCTCAGCGGACCTAGATATTGATTCCAGGATGTAAGTCAGGGTTGTCTTGCCATTGGTCCCGGTTATTCCAACCAGCGCAATTTCATCAGTGGGTCTGCAATAAACTTCCGAGGACAGTAAACCTAAAATATCCCTTGTACTTGGGACCTTGATCCATCCTATGGAATCAGGATCAAAACCGGTGTGGGGTTCTTTCTGGGCTACTATGGCTACCGCGCCGCTGACGATTGCTGACCGGATGAAGTCATGGCCATCAGATTTTTCTCCTGGAATGGCTACATAAGCCCATCCGGGTTTCACTTTTCTGCTGTCATGGGTTATACCGCAGATCTCAATCTCCTGGTTTCCGTATAAAACACAGTTTAAAAGCGATCCGGTCATATCTTTAAGACAGATCTTCACAGTCCGCCTCCAGAACATACCAGGGACACACTTGAGCCCTCCTTGATGAGCGTTCCGGATTTTGGTTTCTGTGTAACCACTTTTCCGTAGCCATCAATGGTGACATCGCATTTTATGGCATTTATGGTGTCGAGCGCCTGCCTCATATCCAGACCTTTCAGGTCCGGCAGAACCCACTCCCCTGGGTTAGGTCCGTGAACAGGGGTGACGGTCCTTTCTGGAGCGGAGGCAGGGTTGGACCATTCTCCCCTGGATGCCATGATCGAGCTTTGCTGAGTAGGTGACAGGCTTCCGCAAAGCGCCAGGATTCCTTCGGCCATTTTCCTGAAAACCGGCGCAGCCACCTTTCCACCGGTGCGGTCCTTGTAGACCCTGGGCTCATCAATCATCACCAGGATGGCCATTCGAGGTTTTACCCCCATCATGGCCCCAATAAACGACATGACATAGCGTTCTTTGGAATATCCACCCGCGGGGTCCGCCTTCTGCGCTGTTCCGGTCTTGCCTACAACGTCAGCGCCTGCGACAAAGGCAGCCTTTGCAGTTCCTACAGTGACAGCTTTACGCAATATTCTGACTACCTGATCAGATGTATCCTGCCTGATGACTCTCCTCTGAATACGCGGCTGGAAATCCAGCGCAGTCTCGCCCACTTGATTGGATATCTTTGCCGTTATGTGAGGCCAGTAATAATTTCCGCCGTTAACCGCTGCGCAGAATGCGCTGATCAACTGAATGGGGCTAACGCTGACCCCCTGTCCAAAAGCCAGATTGGCCTTGGTCAGCGCTGACCACTTCTCAGGGGCTAAAAGCAGACCGTTCCTTTCACCAGGAAAGTCCACGTTTGTGACAGTCCCAAATCCGAAATCCTGAAGAATTCGGTGGAAATCCTTTTTGGTCATTTTTTCAGATAATTTGACGGCCCCGATGTTGGAGGATTGAGATATTACGTCTTCAAAAGAAAGCATCTTGTGAGGCGCCACATCATGAATATCTGCGCCGTTATACCTCATCAAACCGTTGTGACAGAATATCTTCTCACCCTCGAGAACCTTGTTCAGCTCAATAACGGCTGCAGCCAGGAAAACCTTGAAGGTGGAACCAGGCTCAAACGTGTCCGCAACGGCCCTGTTCCTGCGTGTAGCAGGCGCCGCTTCATGAAAGGTGTTGAGGTTGAAAGTGGGCCTGATGGCCAGAGCAAGTATTTCCCCCGAGTCAATGTCCATAACGATAGCCTGGCCACTTTTTGCCTGTTCGTGGCGGACCGCTTCATCAAGCTCCTTCTCGACAATGTGCTGTATGTTGCGGTCAAGAGTTAGGTAAATATCGTTGCGGACAGGGGCTTCCCCGCGGAGGTTGAACATCACCGGTCGGCCCAATGCGTCCTTCTGGCCGGTAACCGGAACAGGCTCTGTCTTGAGGTAATCATCATAAAAAAGCTCAAGCCCCTCAAGCCCCTTGGAGTCCATACCGGCAAAACCTATGGCATGAGCGGCGAATTTCTTAAGCGGGTAGAACCTGGAGTATTCAGAACCGATGAATATTCCCTCGAGATCGGCTCGCTTCACTTTTTCGGCCACATAGGGGGAAACCCGGCGTTTTATCCACACAAAAGGCCGGTCTTCTTTCAGTTTTGATAGGACCTCCCTGACGTCCATGTCAAGCAATTCGGACAGCTTGGTTGCAGCGTCCTTTCTCTCCGTGGCGTCAGTGATCCTCCTTGGCCGGGCATATATTGAATTGACCTCAAGGCTGGCAGCCAACTGCTCCCCGGAACGGTCCAGTATCAGGCCGCGCCTTGATTCAAGTGTGATCACCCTGGTTCTCTGTTTCTCGGCCTTTCTGAGCAATCCCTCGGATTCGGTGATATGTAGCTTGTAAGCCCTTGAAACCAGTAATGAAGCTCCCACGCCAAAGATCAAGGCGACCAGAACGATCCGAAAAGCCACCCAATTGATTTTCCTGTTTTCACGGGACATGAATCACCTTGCCTATGGACGGAAAACGGAGTCCTTGTTTGGAAGCTTTTTTTTCAAGTTCCCCAGGTGATTCAAGACTCGCTATTTCAAGCAGTAATTCCCTTTTCCTGTTTTTCAATTCCTTGTTCTTGTTTTCAAGGGTAGCTATTTCGTAACCCACCTGAACAATCTTCATTCGGTTCCAGACGTAATAAAAACCTATAAGCAAAGCTATGGTCAATGCGCAAACCCCCAGAAAGGTCACACCGCTCCTGAAACTGTCCGAAACCTTCAGGTGATTGGAAAAACCTGACCTGATCGAACGAAATGCAGAGCCTATGTTGAGTGTCAGTCGCATGACAGAAAAATCTCCGCTAAAATTCCGATGGCGCTATCGCCTCTAACACTCTTAGCCGTGCCGAGCGTGCTCTAGGATTAGCCCGCGCCTCTTCGTTCGTAGGCCGGATCGGCTTTGGTGTTACAACCCTCCATTTAGGGCCTTCTTTGGCCAGGGTTCTGAAAGCCACTTTTACCAGCCTGTCCTCAAGGGAATGGTACGAAACAATGCATAATCTTGCCCCGACATTCAGCATGTGGGGTAAACTTGCCAGCGCAGTCTCCAGATTATCCAGTTCCCT
>CALDNG010000093.1 GCA_937915285.1 uncultured Desulfomonile sp.
GAAGCATCTTGAAAAATTTATGATTCATAGGTGTTGCAAAACGACTCCATCATCCGGATTCACAGTCCCGGTTATTTCCTGAAACAGTTAAAATCTCCAGGGCATACCTTTTGGTCTACAGGTTTCGGGAGGTAGGTGTAATACTGCTCATATCGATATGTCTTCTCAATCGACTGTCCCAACTGAGCGGACCGACGCGCTTGCCTCCCCATTTCTTGATGCCGATACATCGACAGGAATAGTGAAGGAGATAGCGCAGCCTTGGCCGGCCCCCTCGCTCACCGCAGTAATCTCTCCGCCATGAAGCTCCACGAGACGTTTGGTCAATGCTAGCCCGAGACCTGTCCCGGGTATAATTCTATTTTGAGAATCGTCGATTTGCTCGAAAACGTCAAATATCCGCGGCAGATCTTCTTTTTTTATACCTATTCCGGAATCACTTACGCAAACAGATACAACGTCCCCCTGCCTTCCAGCGATTAGACTTATGCTGCCTCCATCAGGCGTGAATTTCACAGCGTTGGTCAAGAGATTGAACATGACCTGTTTGAGCTTTATTTCATCGGCTTTTATTACAAGACCTTGGGTGGTCGTGTCCAAATTTATCTCGAGTTTCTGTAAATGCCTTGTTGCCCTCTCGCGAACCATTGACAGGCTTTTGGTAAGCAGATCCTCGATGTTGACCTCGCTTACATTCAGTGTCTGGGAACCTGACTCAGCTTTCGCCAGATCCAGAATGTCCTTCACCAGAGACAGTAACTGATGACCAGCATTGTAAATCTCCCGAACATAAGTGTATTGCCTTTCATTGAGCTTACCGAAGTGCTGGTCTGACAGTAATTCCGCAAAACCGATGATGGCTGTAAGCGGTGTGCGCAACTCGTGACTCATGTTAGTAAGAAAACCATTTTTTGCAGCCTTGGCAGATTGAGCCGCGTGGATCAGGTTTGCATAATCCTGTTGTCTCTGAAGCTTCAATTGGGAGACTTCGGCTTCAAGTCGAACTATATCCTTTAGCAGGCTGGCTTCATCATGATTCATATTAACTTTGCCCCCTATGGATTTGCTGCTAGACGCTATCATGTCCTTGGTTAACAATTACAGTTTCTTTTCCACAGTGACCGCGGTTTACTCAATATGCGCAATCAAGCGGATGGCACTGACTATATTTTTCATAGACTGCCAGTTTTGCAACAAAATGTTGACTATGATTCAATCCTAATTTACAAATACCTGTACTGATTCTATCACACCTCTTTGTGGGTCTGATCTGGAATAGTTTACAACCCCATCAATTATTTTTGGAACCGAAGGCCGACGCAGGGAGAAGGTACCGCTTACCGCAGAACTGCGCCACGTAGGAACAAACAAGGCTCGGGTCTTTGTTTATATTATAAATAGTAGAGAAACTGACAATCCTTGACCGCAGTCACTCGAGCGCAAAACCCGGGTTATGTGATGAGGCAACTATGGATCATCTCAATGGCGAGCAAAAGCGAATCCTTGTGGTGGACGACGAACCCAGGAACGTTTCTCTGCTCACAGGTCTTCTCGAATCGTTCGGATATGAATGCGTGGCCGCATTAGACCCTTATGAGGCCCTCGATAAACTCGATTCAACCGTGGACGCAGTGCTTTTGGATGTGCTGATGCCCGGCATGAACGGTTTTGAACTTTGCCAACACATAAGATCTCTGAAAGAATACCCCGATATTCCCATTATAATGGCCACTGTCCTTGACAGCAAGGAGGACAGGATCAAGGCGGTGGAGGCCGGGGCGAGCGATTTCATATCCAAGCCTGTCGACAAGACTGAACTCCGGGTTAGGATGTCGAGCATACTCAAGGTTAAGGAGGCTCAGGATCACATTAAGCGTCACGCCAGTCAGCTAGAGTTTTTCGTCGAAAAGCGTACGGCTGAACTGCGGCGTAGTGAAGAGCTTTTCAGGACCATTTTTGAGGCCACAGGAGACTGTGTCTTCGTCAAGGACACAAATTGCCGATACTCCCATGTAAACCCCGCCATGCTAAAACTGATGAACATGTCAGCCGAAGAGGTCTTGGGCAGGAAGGATGATGAAATCTTCGGCAAGGGCTTCTCGGACGGCATCAGCGCTCAGGAGATGAGGGTTCTGAGGGGCCACATAATAGAATCCGAGCATAATGTAAGCTGGATGGGCGTAAAGCGAATCCTCAGCCTTTCAAGGTTCCCTTTGACCAATGGGGTGGGAGACATTGTCGGTTTCTGTGGAATAGCCCGTGACGTTACAGATCTTAGACGAATCATCAACAAACCTTACGCAGTCGCCTCACGATATGTATCCAACGCAATGAAGAAGACACTTGATGAGACCAGGCTTGCCGCCAAGACGGACTCGATAGTGCTTCTTCTAGGTGAAAACGGCAGCGGCAAAGACTACATAGCCCGTTTTCTACATGACAACTCACTGAGAGCCAGTGGTCCCTTCTTTAACATCAACTGCGCCGCATTGAGTACTGAATTGGCTGAATCGGAACTTTTCGGACACGAATCCGGAGCTTTCACAGGAGCACGCGCCCGCAAGAAGGGTCTAGTGGAGTTGGCAGAGGGTGGCACATTGCTGCTCAACGAAGTAGGGGAACTGGCCTCTCAATTACAGGCCAAGCTACTGACTTTCCTGGATTCCCAGTCTTTTACCAGGGTTGGCGGAGAAAAACTGCTCACCGTGGATGTCCGGATAGTCGCCGCAACAAACCGGGACCTGGAATCCGAGGTTAATTCCGGAAAGTTCAGACGGGACCTGTTTTACAGGCTAAACGTATTCACAATACATGTCCAGGCTCTAAGAGACAGGCTGGATGACATGACCATCCTGGTTGACGACCTCCTCACCCAGCTAGTCGCAAAAATGGGGTTGGCGCAGGTTCCAGCTATTGCCCCTGAGGTTATGGAGCTATTCCGGAACTATGACTGGCCCGGAAACGTCAGGGAACTTAGAAACATTCTGGAAAGGGCGCTAATCCTTGGCGCCGGCCAGACAATTTCTCTCAGCCACATATCCCTGGCCACTAAACGCCCATCCGGTCCAGAGTCCTTAAGCCTCTCTGAAATTGCCCCGGCGGGTTCTATGCCGGAGGTCCTGGAACAAATGAAGCGCGACCTCATTGTGGGGGCCTTGCGCCAGAGCAAAGGCAGTGTCACAGCGGCCGCCTCAAGTCTGGGCATAACCCGGGAATCCCTAAAACACCACCTTCGATCGCTCGGAATAAAACCCGAAAAATAGGCGAGCCATCTCTTGGCCGTTCTCACGGTGTCTTAATTGCCTGTCATGAATGAAGGATTGGGATAGTCGTAGAATCCCTTTGAGGCTTTCACCCCCAGGCGTCCTTCTTCAATGTATGCTTTCAGGAACTCAGCATTCTTGAGCGATTGCGGGTCTCCGGTCTTGTTTGCCCAATATTTTGTAATTGTGTACACGGTGTTCAGATCGGAAGAGCACACGTCT
>CALDNG010000094.1 GCA_937915285.1 uncultured Desulfomonile sp.
TGCTTAAGGACGGTAAACATTTTATTCATCGTTACCATCTGCCAGTTTATGGTACCGTTTGCCAATCCTTCCTCTTGCCTAGAAATGCGGTATGCCTTCAATTCAGGTATCCAGATTTCATTCAAGGGTTCGCTATCACCAAAATAGGGAACCACATTTGTTTGAGTCATCGTCATTACATTTGGCAGTAACCATTATTTCACTGCACAGGATTTGTTTTCTATCCACTGCTGACAATGCCACGTCAATTGCGTACCATTTAATTTGGGTACCTGTGGAATTTTGATGAGACGTCAATCTTTTCAAAATTGGTTCAGGAACTTTTACCTGATAACCAGTATCGTGAATTACAAACCCATCCGGGCAGATGTCCGGACTCTGGAGCCATCTTTCAGGATTCCGGCTGGCTTAGAAAGATAAGATGGGCTTGCAGGAAACATGGGAAAAGAGGTGGTGTAAGGGTAATATATTATTGGACTCTCAGCGGGGACCTTATTTATATGATTTACGTTTACTCCAAGACTGATCGCCACGATCTGACTTAACGCCAACTCAAGACCCTAAGAAAAATTGTCGAAACGGAGTTACCATGAAGGAAAAAATGTTTCGGGAGCTTCTTGAAAGCATTCAGGAGGCGGGATCCATAATTAGGGGCGAAACGGAGCCATCACGTGTGTTCACAGTTGGAACTCCGGATGTTAGATCTATAAGGACAAAACTGGGAGCTACTCAATCCGATTTTGCCACCATGCTTGGTATCAGCGTCCGTACGTTGGAAAACTGGGAACAAAAGCGTCGAACACCCAGGGGCCCAGCCAAAGTATTACTTCAAATAGCGGAAGATCACCCTGAAGTTGTTTGGGACGTGGTCAAACAAAAAAGAGAAAAACAAACAGGATGTTAGTTTTTTGGGTGACAATAACCTCGGCTCATCTTAGCCTAGTAATCTTGTGACGATATTGAGAAGGGATGCAGGCTGGGTCAGCCAGAGCCGTCACAGGCGGGTGGGAAAGGTTGTGGCTGTAATCTGTGCAGAGCAGCCACCAATGAATCATCCACAGGCCCAAAACCTATAGACAGAAAAGAGCGACTACCTAATGTCTGGACGAGGAATAGGCCGGGATGCTTCTGCGGGCACGCCTATTGCCCGGCGAGGGCCATGCGATTCAGATTTGTCGGATTGCATGGAGCATGAAAGAGCGGTTGCAAGCGGCGTGATTGGCGAGTACAATTGCTTCGGAAATCGAGACAAGCTTGATAAAGCATTACGGCCAAGTCTTTCCCAACAAATATAGGCAATAACTTTATATGACCTCAATATGTTATGTATATTTTACTATCAATATTCTAGCAAAATGGCACAATAATGCAAATTAAATTATTATATTCGTCTAATATATAATTGTGATTATTTATTAATTTATTGTGCTGTTGCATCATGTAGTGCGTGGCTTTTGAGACAGTAATTGTGCCAAATACATGTTACAGATTGTCCGGCATTTTGGAGGCCCTCCGTCTGTGAATGTAAAAAACTTGATGGTGTTTGGCAAACACAACCGCCGAACGTGGCACATGTTAAACGCGGTTGACTCATGAATCAATATAATGTGACCACCACATTGGTATCTAGTTAAGATAACAGCATAACCTATTTAATCAACAGCTATGCCTCTTGACTTTTTCCACCAGTTTACTTAGGTTAAAATCAGTTTATGGTGGAAATATATTCCCGAGGTAAGGTTAATGAATAAACCTGAAAATAACTGGATAGAAGGGATGCTCCTGGATGAATATGACCAGTCGCTAAAAATAATAGACGCTCTGAAGCTTAAATTGCAGGACTTCCCAAAAGGAAAATTATACTTTCGCCAAAAGGAAAATAAGAAACTAGGCAAGTTTTACTCGTACGCTTTTCTTAAGTTTCACGAGCATAAAAGGTCCGTATCTGTTCACGTCCCGAGGCAAAATATTGATGCTATCAAGAAGAAAATTGAGGAGAGAGACAAGCTAGTTTCACAGATGAATTCGTATATGGAGAGAGTAAAATACATTGAAAAAATACTTAAATTGCGAAGAAACAAACATAGCCATGCCAGACCCTGAGATTTTATCCATTTTTTCGAGTTTATCTCGGGTAGGTTTTTTTAACAGTTCGGTCCTAATAGGAACCTGGGCTATGTTTATCTACAGGGTTGTTTATGGATTTGAATACGTTTTGAGGACCGGAGATATCGATATTGCCATTCAGGTTTCGCTCTATGATAAGAACAAAAAACTGAAGACGGACATTCGACAACTGTTGATTGACCACGGCGCTACTGTTGAGGATTCCAATGATGGCTCACTGGAAAAGATAATTACCCACAATTATTATATCGAGTTCATATCAGGGGCAAGGTCCAGATTGGGAAAACCACTTTTTGTCCGGGAGTGGAACGTTACGGCACAGAGATTGGATTTCATTAATATGCTACTGGACTTCTCGATACGCTTAGAAACCGATTATTTTTATATTCGTATACCAACTCCAGAGGCATTCTTCCTTCACAAATTAATTGTAGCAAACAAAAGGCCCGATAAATCAAAAAGACTAAAAGACTTGGAGCAATGTAGCCTCCTGGTCGATATCGTTGATGGCGTGATGTTGAAGAAGGTGGTTTCCTCTCAGGTTTTCTCGCCCAAAACAAGAAGCAAAATCAAGTCATCGTGCGAGATGATTGATTTTCCCTATGATAGAATTGACCAATGTTATACTTCCTAGACTGGACATTAGGTTCACAGAGCCTTCATCTTCATCATTTCCCTAATTTTTGCATTTAGGGAACGGTTGAACTTGCCTCGAGACTTCATTGAACACAGTACTGGATTGATTTCTTTTTGCGCTTTATTCATGTAGGATAGGTTAGGATTGGATTGCTAACAAAAATGCACCGGACGCTCGGGGTTCGGAAGGAGGGTTCTCTTACAACAGCATGTTATCCTGGTGTTTCAGGAACCAACGTGGGTTAATTTTTGTCGTTCGCAACTCGGGGGAGTGGGTTCAAATCCCATCATCTCCACCAACCCTAATCATTCCGTTTTTTAACGATCCGGCGCCAAGCCTTCAAAAAAACTATTTGAAATGGTTCCGATGATTTGTGGTGCGAAATACGCAGTAAGAATCATTACCTGTTTTTCATCATCTTGATAGCTCTTATTTTGAGAGGCGCCCTTCCTGCAGCCTCTTGGCTCATAAACAATGATCATAAGGTTTTCTGGACTCCGGACACATCGTCCTACGTTTGTTCTGCCAGAGGTTTGATCGAGACACTATCTTTCTCGTGTAATAACGAACCGGAAACTCTACGGTCGCCGGGATACCCAATCTTGTTAATTCCTGGGTTATTTATGGGGCAACTCGAGGCAGTCACGATCATTCTCCAAATATTCCTGGGGGTGGGTATAGTCTTTCTCGTTTATAAGATTGCTTTGATTCTATCCGGAAATTTGAACGCTGCATTGTTTTCAGCAACGATCTATTCGATTGAGCCGGTCTCGATAATTCACTGTTCATTTTTGATGTCCGACACTTTTTTCACTTTCGCTCTGACATTTTTCGTGTGGTATCTCCTGAATTATTTAAAAACCTTTTCACGGATCAGTCTAGTTTCGGCCTGCTTATGGCTGGTGGCATCGATCTACATCCGTCCAGTTGCCTACTATCTATGTTTATTAGTACCCTCTTTTCTGCTCATTACAACGCTTTTTAAAACAAACAGAGCAAGGAGACAGCGAATAATCCATGATTCAACACTGTTCTTTGCGGTGACAGTTCTTCTGGTTGGCTCATGGCAAGTCCGAAACTTCGTCTTGACGGGATACGCCGGATTCTCCTCTGTGATGGAGTACAACCTCTATTACATTCTGGGCTCAACGATAATAGGAAAAAGAGACCACATTTCCGAGGAGCAGTCGCTGAAGAAATTGGCCGAACTTCAGGCTGCCCAGATAGAAAGCCAACATGGCGAGGAGAGAACGACTCGCTTGAAAAATCTCGAGTGGCAAAAAAATTATTCACTACACCTCATAAGAGAAAATCCGGGTATTTTCATTCGGGTAGTGATCTCAAGTTTGCGGAGCACCATATTTCAGGCCGGTTTTGAGCTGCTAAATTTCTTCAATCATTGTTTCGACAGGTCTTCACTTTTTAGACAGGACGGCGTTGACAGAGGCCAATCGTCAATTGTCGAGAACACATTGCAATATTTTGGGCTGAGGGTAAGGGGTTACTTACTAATCGGAATTATAGTTTGGACTGCAGTGTTGCTTGGAATCTATTCTCTATCCCTTTTGTCACTCAAGTTTAGATTCAACCCGGAGAATCTAACGAGTGTTTGCTTTTTGCTAATCATGATCCTTTACGTTATGACTGTTCCGGCGATAACCGGCTTGGGATATTCTAGGTTCCGCCTGCCAGTGATGCCATTGATATGTGTATTTTCAGGCACTGGATTGGCCGCGCTGAGAAGCTATTTCAAAGCCACCACGTGAGAGACAAACTTCGCACCCAGGACACTTATCTCCAATCATTGATAAATTAACCTGAAAGACTTATCGATAGGTAGCGTGTATCACTTGTTGGCGTCCACCTATTTGAACAAACGGTTAGTCTCGTGATCAGCTTATGATTTGAGCCAAAGAGGACCGACGCTCTCGGCCCTTGACTTAGATGAAAAGCCTTCCAGGAGTTATTCTTGGCCGATGATCCAGTCAGGGCGTCGTTTCATCTACATAAAAATTCATGAGGATTTCCCTGAACTCGGCAGAGAGTTCGATTGACCTGTTTTGCGAATAGTCGTAGCAAACCTGGACTGATTCTCCCCTGGCGTATTCAACTGATTCATCGTTGGAATCGTTCAGTATGTAAAGGAAATCAAAGCTCTTTTTTCCTATCTTTCTGACGGCGAGATTGAGGGTGAGCCTTGTTTCGAGCGTAATGGGTCGAATGAAGTCACAACCGATATGGGCAAGTATGAAATAGGAATTCGCCTTGTCAATTCGTCCTGAGATGTGATCGGCCCACAGTGGTTCCCGACCGATTTCAAAATAGGTAAAGAACACTGCGTTGTTAACGTGGCCCATGGCGTCCAGGTCGCGAAATCTTACCGGAATTTCAATTTTGTAAAAATTGTTCATTTGTTCGTCTCACAGTGTATAAATTTTGAATCCGTCGTCAGCTTAGCATTTTTGAGGCCCATCATGAAACGATCCATTGAATTGAATGGGGATTGTTTCATCCAGAAAGGCCGGGTTGTCAGTAATTGGAAATTCACGTAGTAACATCAATATAACATGGGATTTGAAATAGGACCAGGTCAGTAGTGGGAATGGAAACCCGATTTATGATATGACAGAAGTTCAGCATATGGCTTGAGGTCAAGAAATTGGAGATAGAACTGAGATCAGACTGTGAAGATTCAGACTGGCGAACAGTTTCTGAAACCCTGCGTGAAGTTGGAATGGCTCACTATGAGCCTGAGATTCACCGGAAGGCCTTTCAGAACAGTTCTGTTCGCGTCTTTGCCTATGATCATGGCAGGCTGATAGGATTCGGCAGGGCTATTTCCGATGGAACCTATCAGGCGGCCATATATGATGTGGCTATAGAGCCTGGATTCCAAAAAAAGGGACTCGGGACGATTATCATCAAGGATATCGTGTCCAGGCTTCCTTCATGCAATTTCATCCTCTACACGATGCCGGGAAAAGAGGATTTCTACCGGAAGCTGGGGTTCCGCAAGATGAATACGGGCATGGCAATGTTTGTCAAAGCCGATGACATGAAACTGAAGGGATTCACGGAGTGAGCCCGAACGATGTCAGTAAAAAATTAATGAACGAGGAATACTCAAAAATGGACTTAAAGGAAACTCTTGAAAGCCCGTCATGGAAAATGGCCGTTAGTTTTCACGGTCATGTATGCCCGGGATTGGCAATAGGTTTTAAGGCGGCCCAAGCGGCGATGAGTTGGCTTGAGGATAGCCGTTCAGCTGATGAAGAGATCGTCACGATATCCGAAACAAACGCATGCGGTGTTGACGCCATCCAGACCATGACAGGATGCACATCCGGCAAGGGCAATCTAATAATCAGGGATCATGGGAAGAACGTGTTTACAATGGTGAGTCGCTCGACTGGCAAAGGTGTGCGAATTTCGTTAAAACCCGGTGTAATGAGCCTTGACCCGAGGCATCAGGAGCTGATCAATCTCATGCGCTCCGACTCGGCCTCAAAAACCGAAGCGGAAGAATTTCGCCGGATTCACACCCAAAAAAGTCATTCGATTCTTGGCAAGAAGCCGGAAGAAATTTTCGTGATATCAGAAGCTTTTATTGAACTCCCGGAAAAAGCCAAAATAGAGCCATCAGAGCTTTGCGGGAAATGCCAGGAACCGACCATGCCCTCCAAAATGGTTTCGGCTGGAAATGTCCGGGTGTGCCAGGACTGTTACTCAAGGAAATCATAGAGATTTAAGGCAGTTGACATTATCACCGAACTTCATGACGGCCGGCTAACAGAGCGAGCTGTACATTTGTTCCGGAAATTCCAGAGCCGAAGAAATTAGTTTGGTGTATTGCGCGACAATTTCCTGAATTCAATGATTGTGACTTACATTCAATGAATTATCCCAGGGCCGTTCAAATTTGAGGGTAAATCGATCGAGGTGGACTTGTACGGACCGTAGCGGTAGTCCCAATAATTTTCTTTTAACACCCAGTCCAGCAATTCAGGGCTGTGTAGGACTTTTTTCTGATGGAAGGCATACCCGGTCCACCATGCCTGGCTAACCTGTTGCTTGATTTGCGCATACGGATCACGCGACAATCGGCTTCGAAGCTTCCGCCAAAGGCTTCGGCATGCAGGGATAGGTTCTACCAATTTCCAGTCAGCATTTATGGCCCTGTTTAGTCTGATGTCAGTGTAAGAATCGCTCATTCCGTAAAGAAACATACGTTTTTCAAAATAATCGATTGACAGCCTGCTCTCAGGGATACGATGCCGTACCACGGCGGCAGGCTGATAGACTATTTTCAGACCTTTTTCATGAGCCTTGATGGCGAGTCCTGTCTCGGAATTGCCATGATAGAAATGATATGGTTTCGGAACATAGTCAGGATGAAAGCCTCCGAGAGAAATCAGCGCCTGTCGTCTTATTGAAAAATTCAAGCCCCATATGAAGAGCGGATCCAGGTCCATCGGCTCATTTCCAAAATCGAGCACGCTCAGGTAATCGCACCATGATTGCGTGCCCTCTTTTTTCCAGAATGCCTTCAACCATTCGGGAGTATCAGATTGGTACTCCGGAAGATTCTTTCCACCTACGAGATGAACATCGGGATCCATGAAAGCGGACTTGATTGAATTCAGCCAACCCGCATCAGCATATATGTCATCATCTATGAAGATGAGGACATCACCAGCGGATTGATAAAAGCCCCGATGCCGCCCTGAAAGTAGTCCAGGAACAGGTTCATGACAGTAAACAATTCTGCGTTCCGGTTGCTCCCTGATAATCTTTTCAACCACATCCCTGGTGTCATCGACTGATGCGTTGTCAACTACTACTATTTCATCACAATCCCGATCCATCGGCTGATCCAGCAAAGAATTCAGCGTGAGCCTCAAGGATGCGCTCCGGTTCAAGGTCGGTATTATGACAGATGTTTTCATTTTCTCAGATTTTAGCTGAATCAATGGCCTATCATCATAAGGAACCTCAGGCCCATTTTATTTTACCGGGGTAGGTTCATCCTTGAGGTAAGGACCGTAACGATAATCCATGTAACTCTCTCTCAACACCCACTCAAGCACATCCGGATCAGACCTAACGGCGTTCTTATGGAATTCATATCCTTTGAGCCACTCCCCGCGGACATCCTCCTTTAATACGGCGTATGGATCCGAAGACAATTTCGCACGAAACCTGCTCATGATGCGTCTTGCTTGGGGAAGAGGATATTGCATCCGTAATTCATATTTGAAGCCCCCGTTTCTTCTCACGGTGGTGAATGAGTCAAAAATGCCGTAGAAAAACATTCGTTTTTTGAAATATTCAATGGTGATTCTCTTATCGGGAATCATGTGGTGTACAAGCGCCTTGGGTTGGTAAATGACCTTGTAGCCTTTTGCCTTGACCTTCCATGCCAGTCCTGTCTCACCATCTCCCTGATATTGCGTGTAAGGCTCTGGGACGATATCAGGATGAAAACCGCCTAGTTCGAATAGGGTTGATTTCCGAATCGCGTAGTTCAGACTCCAGACATCCTCTGGAGCTATGAGAGCTACCTTGTCACCAAGATCCAGGAGACTAAGGTCAGCGCACCAACTTCTTCCGGGTTCTCTTACCCAGAATGCGTTGAGCCATTCAGGTGGAGTCGACTCAAACTTAGGGAGGCTCTTTCCGCCCACGAGGTGTACGTCTGGATCATTAAAGGTTCCCAGTATTGCGTCGAGCCATTCATGGCAAGTTATCACGTCGTCATCGACAAAGATCAGCACATCCCCTTTGGCCGTTAATGCCCCTTTATGCCTAGCAGACAACGCTCCAGGAATGGGCTCGTACACGTAGAGGATGTTGATCGTGGGTCTGGCTTCAATGAAAGATTCAACCACTTTTCGGGTGTCGTCAGTTGAACGGTTGTCCACAACAATTATTTCATAATCCTGGGTGGACGTTACCAGACCGGTTAGAGCTTCAAGTGTGATGCCCAGGAACTCGCTCCTGTTTAATGTCGGAATAATTATGGAACACTTCATGCGGATGACCTCGAACCAGCTCGCTGGTCCCTTATTCCCTGGATGTTGAAGCGGCCATGAGGCGGAAGCCCGGACTTTGTTCCAGAAGTTCGTCGTAAGTTCCCAAGGCTGTAACATGGCCCTCGGCGAGTTCTATTATTTGGTCGCAATTCTGGATGGTTGTTAGTCGATGAGCGATTATTATTATCGTCAAATCCCGATGCAGGTCCTCTATGCAGGTCATGACCTCCCTCTCGGTCTGGTTATCCAGTGAACTTGTGGCTTCATCAAACACAAGAATCGAGGCATTTTTGTAAAGGGCTCTGGCTATGCCTATCCTCTGCCGTTGACCTCCTGACAGCATCACACCACGTTCACCTACCAGCGAGCTGTAACCATCCGGACGACTTTCAATGAAATCGTCTATCCTGGCCTGAGCAGCCGCCTGTTTCACCTTTTGCATGTCAATTTCGTCTCTTGGGATTCCTAAAGCGATATTTTCAGTAAGTGAGGAGTCAGCAAGAAAGATGCTTTGAGGGACATGGGCAATCGTTTGCTGCCATGGACGCAATCTCCTGCCTGAGATGCTGACGCCATCAACCAGCACCTCACCTCTGGTAGGCTCTATGAGGCCCATCAACAGGTCGAGAGTGGTGCTTTTACCACTTCCTGTGCCACCAACAAATCCTGTTCTCGATCCTTTCGGTACGGCCAGGTTCAGATCCTTCAGGACCCACGGATCGGTTGGAGTGTAACGGAACCATACGGAACTGAAAACAATCTTGTCCTTGAATTCAAGCGGCTTTGGAGGTGGTTCAGAAGCCTCGGGGGGTATTGGCTGATCAAGGAGTTCTATGACTTCGACCAGAGACGCGTGATCTCCGGCTATACTGGCCCAAGCCCAATATATCTGCTGAAGGGCCGGAATTATTCGCTGGGCTCCCAGCGCTAGGGCTCCCAAGAGGGGCAAGGCGCCTGCTATGCCACCCTCCTGACGACTTAGACCGTAAGCCAGACCCGCAATGAGGACCATGCCGATAGTCTCCATGGCAAATCTCGGACTGACGGATATGAACAGATTACTTCCATATGCGGCCCTGTAAGGAAAGTCCGCCTTGCGGTAAGTCTCACAGTAAGCCGGTTGGGTCCAGTTCAACAGGACATCCCTGATAGCGCCGAGGCCTTCCTGCAGGGCCTTTATCGCCAGAGTGCTCTGTTCGGATATACGCTCACTGTTTATTTTTAGTCTGTGACGAGTTCCTATTGCCACACAACCATAAATTGTACCGAATACAGCCAAGGCTGCCGATACCATCACTGGGTCAATGGCGATCAGACCGACTACCATTGTAAACAGCAGGAGCGTGGAACTAATCAGAGTCAGTGTCGACTTCAGCATGTCCATGGCCGACCATGACTTGTGAGTTATGCCATCTATGACCTCAGCGCTGTTTCTCTGAACGTGTACCTTGTATGGCTGGTAAAGCGTGCGCCTGTACATCTCCAGACTGATGTCAGCCCCGATAGCATTGGACAGTTTAGCCGTCGCCCATAAAAGAGTAAGTCTCAGTGTCCCTGCCATGACCGCAGTAAGCGTGAACCCAACGACCACGGGAAAGACGAGCTGATCTGGAGAAGTTATTCCGGCCAGTTCAACCAGTTTTCTAACTGCGGGGTAATTAAAAACCTTTTCCGGGGCGGTCAAGACCCCTATAAAAGGCAATACGGCGCCCAAACTCATCACTTCGGCAAAAGCGCTTGCAAGCATCAGACAGAAAACGATCATCATCTGGCGCTGTCTTTGCTTTGTCAGATGCCCCCACAGATTGAGCAGCAATGTTGATACCTTGGGCATAGGTTCAAGATGATTCTGGGGTTCATGGTTGGACATTTGCGGTGACAGCCTGATGGATTGTGTTGATTTGATAAAGTTATTGACAGTTTAAGCTTCTTACGCTCTATTTAAACATTGTGAGTAGCTTAGAGTCAATCTTTATGATGCGATGGCTCCAGAGAAACTCCGCATCTCATCATTATGTCAGAACAGCCGGAGAATTCAGAGGCTTCGAAATGCGCAGCATCCTTTTCGTTCCCAGGCTTGCCAATAACGGTTCAAACTGCCGGTCAGGACTAGCATACGCATACTCCATGATCGCTTGCCTGTCAGGAAGCGCAGACCTTACAATCCTGACTCCCAGAGAGATTAATCCCACAGAAACGAAAGATTTCCTGAAAAAATATTTTGAAGCCCCAGTGAACGTAGTTTCTCTCTCGGAAATAGACACATATTCCAATAGACCCCTGGAATCTCGATTGGAAGATCATAAGCCGTTTGTTAATGAGTCTTCTCGAGTCCTGGAATTAATAAACAAAGTTAATTACGATTGTGTTGTGTTTGATGTTTTTGGCGCCGCCGGTTTCATTCCTGTTAGGTCCAAACGAACAGGAACAGCCCTGGCTAACACGCAACTGGTTAGCTGGTTGTGGAATTGTCATGAATTTCAAAGGCTTCAACGCCTGGAACCTCCGAAATATCCCGACTGTTTTACAGAGGACCTTGAGATTGATTTTGCTGAACAGTATTGCCTGCGCTTTTGTGATTTTGCCATTAGTCATTCGGAGGCCATCCTCGAATGGGTTGGGAAAAAAGGCTGGGTTGTGGATATGGGCCGGATTGTCAAGATGTCAAATATACGGTCCCGTCCCCTAAATGAATGGCTACCTGAAAATAAACCGCCTCGTGCCATGTCCGTTGACCCCAAATCCCACGATCGAGCCTCCGATAGGACGCTGATATCAATATGTGTGGCTCATTACAACGACGCCCGGAATCTCTCACATTTGATCCATTCAATAAAGAATAATGTTTACGATAACTTTGAGCTAATCATAGTTGATGACTGCAGCACTGACCCCGAATCAATTGTGATGTTTGATTCTTTGGCCAATGAACATGGCTCAGACACCTGTCGATTCATAAAGAAGGAACTTAATGAAAGTCTCGGTCCTACAAGAAACGCAGCGGTCAGAGAAGCCAGGGGAGAGTTCATATTTTTCGCCGATTCAGATGACCTTTTGTCAGACACTATAATATCCGATGTCGTTAACGGCATGATCCGATCAGGGGTTGACTGCCTGACATGTCCGCTGGTTTTTTTTCATGGTGATGGCGCTGAATGCAAAGAATCGGCAATTTTCAAGTTCTGGCTGCCTCTGGGCGGTTGCGTTGAGCTGGGATTCTACGAGAATCCGTTTGGTGGGGCCAATTTCTGTATCAAGAAGTCTGTATATGAGGCATTGGGAGGCTTTAAGGGTCAGTCTGGTGAAGTCCATGAGGATTGGGAATTCCTGGCTCGTTTGGTGATAGCGGGCTATGAACTCGATGTTCTGCCCAAAGGCGGCTATTTTTACAGGGTAAGGCCTGGAAGTTGGCTTCAGAGCGCGCGCTCCGGAGCGTCAGTCTACAATATGCGTAAAAGGATTCTACGAGCTGCCGGACCTGTAAACATGAGGCTTGTGAATGACCTTTTGTTGCGAGTCAGCTCTGAGAATGACCGGATGCGCTCTACTGCGTGGAAGCTGGACAGAAAGATTACCAAACTTGCCCTCAAAGTGGTTGATGTAATACCGGAGAAACATCGTGTAATCCTTGATAATAACATCATAAAGACTATCTCAGGGGTGGAAGGCCTGTTAACGAAGGCTCGTGATGTAACTAAACTCCTGGCCGGAAAAATCAACTTGCGAAGCGCCATACCTGAGACTCCAGTGGCGTCACTTGCTGATTACATCAAAAAATCAGGGACTTTAGTGACTTTGAGGCCGGTTTCGGACAGGTTGGAGCAATTGGAGCGCATGGGATTGCCAGCGGACAGGCCCATATTTGGAGCGCTGGGGGAGAACCGCAATGAAGATGGCGTCGCGGGTTTTCTTCGACTTTGCTACTGGATGAGAATTCTGGGCGATGAAAGCTTCTTTGTCATGAGTGACAAACCCGCAATAAGTGAAGCAACCCGATCACTGACACAAAAGTACGCACTGACTAATTTCAGTTGGATAAGCGCTGACCAATGCACTGAAAACATTCCCGCATTGTTATCTGGATTCTTAATTACATCCCGTGAAGAAGATCTCCGCAAAGAGGTCTTTCATGCCTTGATATCCGGGGTTCCCGTCTTCTCTACCGACAACAGCTCCATCAGGGATATTCTCGACGAATATTGCAACGGGATCATGGTGAGTCACGGACCCAATCATAGAGATTTCGCGGATTGTTTTATTTTCTGGAAGAACAATATTGAAATCTACAAGACAGCCGCGGCAGACGCGGCAAAGATGATCCGGACTGCCCGGGATTAAAACGGTAAGTCACCGACCAAAGATTTTCTTTAAGCGGGAGACATGCGTGGAAAGCCTCCTGAGTGGAGCGGTCATCCTCCAACTCTTTGAATTAAGAATTGTTTCCAGATTGGCAAGTTCATTATCCCTGACTTTAAGGAGGTTTTCCATTTTGGCCATCTCAGTGTCCTTTTCATAAGATGTCAGGAAAAATTTCGTGTCTTCGGTTATCTCAATTCTGCCAATCTGATGTTTGTCGGCGTCATCACCGTCAAACACGCTAACCGCCCCATCAAACCTGAACCGGGCAGCGTTTACGACGTTTGTATTATGATCCCCGTAGGGATAAGCCAGCCATCTGAAATTGGGAGGAGGAAAAAGTTCCGACAGATATCCGGGAACCTCAAGTTCATGATTCAGTTGATCATCGGAAACAGATGACAGCCGCGGGTGACTGAAAGAGTGCCATTGAAGCCGCCCTCCCATTCGCACAGCCGTCTTTAACTGCTCGAGATCGGAGCATTTTAATTCCGGCTCAACTCCCAGATCGTATGTGTTACTTTTCCCGATATGATTCCCGATCACAAATATTTCAAATGGATACCCAAAGTCTTTTAGCGCTGGAACACCTCGTTCGACAAAATCCGAATAGGCGTCATCGAAAGTGAGCGTTACATGACGTAGGTTCCCGGGGTCGTATTGATCCAGATAAACTACTTCATACGCTTTCAAATATTCCATATGCCTGATAAACGTCCGAACACTTACTGTGTAATCTGTCAGGACTTGTTCAGAGATATTGTGGTAGACCAGGATCATCGGAGAATGTCCTAAAGCCCAAAAAGCATTCAGAAAACTTTTGTTGATGTGATAGATTGATCCATGTTGAATACCGCAGCGAGCCCAGATTAATGAAAAAAACCCTGTTGGTCTTTAACTCAAGCAGTAGGCGGACGCTGGGATCTGTAAACCCCGATTTCTTACGCACGTACAGTATCATATCCCATATCTTGCCGGTAGCCAATGTTAGCGTGTTGTTCATTGGAACCAGCGGGTTGGAAGAGTACCGTGAAGCGTTGAAAAAACATTTTGGGAGAGAGATCGAAGTGATTCGACTCCCTGAAACAGTCGGTCAAACGGCTGCGACTCTGGGGTTCGACCTGAAAGACTACAGGACATTTGTTAGTGAGTCACTTAGGCTATATGAATTTCTGCTCCAAATGGACTATGACGTTGTTATTTTTGACTTATACGGGGCATCCGGTTTCCTACCCATCAGGGCAAAACGGACCGGTCAGGGTCTTGTAGATACCGTGCTGGTGAGCTGGATCAGGGATTGTCATGAATTCAGGATTTCTCAGGCCCTAAAAGCTCCCGAGGATTTTGACCCGTTCATGATCAGTCAGCACATGTATTTTTCCGAGAAGTACTCCTTTGAAAATTGTGATCTTGTCCTTGCTCACACCCAAAGCATCCTTGACTGGGTCACCACAGAAAACAACTGGGCGGTCAACAAATCCAACACCATTCGTCTGAGCGATCCTGTGGCTTTTCAGGAGCTTTTTAGTGGTGAGAGAGACAATAATGGACAAGCGGTTCTGAGCGATTCGGGTTGCATCATTTCCAATTCCAAACCTCGGGTTTCAGTTTGCATGGCCCACTACAATGATGGGACAAAACTGATGTATGCGCTGAATTCCCTTGAGCAAAATGATTATGAAAATTTTGAAGTAATAGTGGTTGATGACGGTAGTACTGACGTTGAATCCCGGGCTAAATTTGAGGCCCTGGCCTCCAGGTATGAGGGGCTCGGGTGGAGTTTCATCTCGAAAGCAAGGAATGAGGGCCCCGGACCGGCCAGAAACTTTGCCGTCAGCCTCGCCACAGGTGAATACATAATCTTCATGGATTCAGACAATCTTGCCGCTCACAGCATGATATCGGATTTTGTCCTGGGAATGGAGGTCTCCAGCGCGCATTGTCTATCATGCGGAATGATTATTTTTGAGGGCGAATCGGAGCAGCCTTCGGGGTCGGACGTCAAGGAGATATGGATACCTCTTGGCGCAGCCCTGAAACTGGGATATTTTGACAATATTGTGGGAGACACGAACTTTTGCGTCAAAAAATCCGTCTTTGAGTCTCTGGGCGGTTTCTCCAACACTCTGGATTTCCTTGAGGACTGGGATTTTCTGACAGGGCTGGTTTTGGCCGGATACAAACTGGAGGTCGTTCCCAAGGGTCTGTATTATTATCGTCAGAGTGGCGCCTCAAAATCGGACTCTACGTGGTCAGGGAATTCAATAAACGCCCTGAGGGAGAGATTTCTGTCGCGATGCCTCCAGGGCAATGAGAACCTTGTACACCAATTGCTTCTTGAGGAAATGGCCGAGAATGAACGACTGAGATCCTCTGTATGGAAACTTGACAGGAAGATAGTAAAACTAGCCCTGCGTTTTTCCGAAGTCCTGACTGAAGAAAGAAGAAACCGTGCTCAGACGGCGCTAAACAACATACTTGGATCACCACTAGGAAATCGGCTAATTGGCAAATTTCGCCAGCTTGTCCCAGGTACAAGGAACAGACCGGTAAAAAACGCAACGGTAGAATTGGGTAAGGTGAACCGGGCTGGAGCCAGTACCGGTCAAGCCGAGGTCTCTGTCATGAGGTCACAGATTGGGACGCCTCCAAGTGCGCCTGTATTCATGTTTCTTGGCAAACTGGTAGACTCGGACAACCCCCTTGGTTTCTTGAGATTGGCCTACTGGGTCCAGATGTCAGGTGATGATAGTTTCTTCCTCATGGTCGGGGATGGTCCAATGAAAGATGATGTCATTCGGACTTCACATATATCCGGGTTGAAAAACTTCAGACTTGTTTCTGAGGATCTATCCCATGAAGACTTTTGCGATGTTGTTTCTGGATTTGTAATAACAGGACAAAACCGTGATCTGAGCAACCAACTGACTTCAGTCCTGTCAAAATCCATTCCAGTATTTTCAAGAGATGGCGAGGTCTCACGGGAACTCGTAGAGAATGGAACAAACGGTCTGATTGTTGACCATGATCCTGAGAAAAAGGATTTTGCCGACTGTTTCAGGCGTTGGAAATCAGCGATAGGAGTTTATCGGGAAGGGGCACGGGAATGCTCCAGGCTGATGGATTTTAATTCAGAGTGGCAAGCCTGAACAAAACCGGTGTCTGTTAGGCCAGATCAGGTTCCACAACACTCTGCCTGTCTATCAAGGGTAGAGAGTATCCCTTGAACAAGCCTCACGTACTCTGAATTCTCACAAAATCTTTCGGGAATCCAGGAACTCGCTTTACAACAATATCGACCAAGAAACCTTTTGATTACCGGATTAACTTCCAGACGCTCGTTCACTGTCAATTTCCTGAATCCCATTGACTCCTTGAAACCGGCGAGGCTTTCCTTTTCTCCGGTAACCGGTCGCATGCCATGCGATATATACGTCACATCGTCCTTTCTTATCGTTTCCCTAGTAGAAACAAATAGTAAGGCGTTCATCGTATAGTATTTGAGCAAATCGGTTCTGCTGAACAAAGCTTCAGGATGTACTCCTCCACGATACCTGAACTCGATCTTGGCTGCCGCCAGCTCTTTCCCCACAAAAGTTCCCCATGCAGAGAACAGAGGGTTTGATCCGGCTGCATCCATGTAGGTTTTCCAACCCTCCAGGACTGAGGCTCCACAATTTCTGCATTGACGCAGATAGGTGTCAGATATCAAACGGGGGGCTTCTGACTTAAGAAGCTCGAAGGAAACCTGGTCAACCGTACAATATTTGAACGCCCGACGAATGTTATGACGCCTGTCACTGCTCCTAATGCAATCAAGATCGTAACTCTTGTCATCAATCAGGAAAACATATCCGGGAAAGCCATTTTCATTATCAGGAACCGCATGATGAATGAAAAAGGCCCCTTCGCCCCACATGAAATCCAGGTCGTCCTGAGACAACGAAACCGGGAAACAGTTTGGAATGGGAACAAATAGCCTCAAACCCATTGACTGCCAGAGATGACCAAAACCAAAAAAATGTCTCATGCCGATCTTTTCGCAGAACTCAGCGAGGTAGCCGTCTTCTATCTCGACAGTCGACTTCTTTACTTCTAGATGCAACATGATGGACTGGTCTCCAACTTTC
>CALDNG010000095.1 GCA_937915285.1 uncultured Desulfomonile sp.
CGGCACCATCCTGGTATACAACCCCGAAGACGGCAGCATCATCGCTATGGCGACATGCACAATCACTACAAAAATTGTGCTGATGAGCGCGAATAGTCCATAAGTGGCGCTGTCGATAGTGGTGAGATTAGATGTCATGACGTGATTTATGTCAGAAGCCCGGATCTGTATGAAGCGCTGCCATTTTACCCTGGCCATGGACCTGAAGAGGTCATCCCGGAGTTTGCGGGTGAACGCATGAGACAGCTCCGAATTCAAAACGGTAGACCATCTCTGGATGACTGCGTACAACGATACTATTACAACATAAACCACGAGTATTGCCGGCAGGCTCAGAGGGATCCCGATATAATTCCATGCCTTGCCTACAATCGCCACAATGCCTTCAGGAGCGGAGTCGCCAATTCCAATCAACTGCAGGAACGGAATAAGCATCAGCAGGCCTATCCCCTGCGTGAGTCCCATGGCGACAAGCACTGCTATTGCAAAATAGGCCCTGAGACCGGCCTGATTAAAAAGTTCTCTCAAATACTCCCTGAACAATATTTTTCTGGAATAGACATTCAAATCTTTTTCCTTTTTTCTAATATTCTGACGGATCAATCAAAATGATTGGACAGCTTCTGATATAGCATACCGACAAGCCATCATAAACAGGCCCGGTAACCCAGGAATTAAGGGAATAGCTTTCAGAAAGCGAACTGGGCAAATCCATTTACCGACCCTCTGACCGGCATGTAAGATTGCCCCAGGCAATTCATTCGATGACAGCCTCTATACAAATCAAATCAAAAAGCAAAGGCAGCCCCTGAAAAATACTGGAGCCGCCTTTACTTTTTGAGATACATGCTCGCCTGTTAAGAAAATATTATCACTCCGGAAAGGAACAGGCAACCTCGGTCCATGGCAATTTATTCCAAAAATGGTTGAGAATTTGATCTTGCATAAGCATCAGCAAATCCACGGCCGCCAAGGAGGTGGTAATAAATCCCCAACGGCGGACTGGCCTGATCCTGTTCAGCATGCTGTCAACACGTGAAATCAACATTTTTTTTGATGTAAACAAAGTATTGACCTTTTTACTGGCCTAAACAATAATGAAAACACTGGCTTTGAGCCTCCAGATAAGTGTTGCTGATTGGCTATCAATTAGTTTTAGCACGCTTATCATTCAGCACAATTGTAAGGAGAAGACACAATGGTTTCAGAATGCGGAACTGGCGTTCAGAACATGCGTAGCTATCAGGAGACTTATGATCATTACAGGAGCGAGAGTCCCGAATATTTCAATTTCGGGTACGATGTAATCGACAAATTCGCCGGCGACCCGGACATGAAGATGATGGTCTGGGCGGGCGACAACTGTGAGGATCGTCATCTTAGCTACGCCTATTTTCGTGATCGAACCAATCAGGTCGTAAATGCCCTGAATTCTCTGGGACTTAAGAAAAACGACCGCGTAATGATAGTAATGTCACGCGTTCCGGAGTGGTGGGAAAGCATGATTGGAATGATCAAAGCTGGTGTAATAGCTGTTCCTGGGACCACTCAGTTAACCCAGAAAGATATAAAGCATCGTATCGACGCCAGCAATATCCGTTGTGTGATAACTGATTCCGACAATGCCCATAAGTTTGATGAAGCCCGTAAGGAATTCCCTGGACTTGACTCCTTTATAATTGTGGACGGAGAACGTGATGGATGGCTGAATTACGAATCCCTGGTTTCAAAGGCCAGTAAAACTGTTAGCGCCGAAGACAGGGTCAAGACTCACAAGGATGACCCGATGCTGCTTTATTTCACCAGCGGCACCACAGGTCAGCCCAAAATGACGCTTCATTCCCATTGCTATCCTATTGGCCACCAGATAACCGGCAGATTCTGGCTGGATCTAAGGCCTGGTGAGCTTCACTGGAACCTTTCCGATACAGGATGGGCTAAAGCGGCCTGGAGTAGCCTTTTCGGGCCTCTTGGCGTTGGAGCTACAATATTTGTTCATAACACCAAGGGCAAATATAGCGCCAATCTGACACTGGACCTTCTCTCAAAATTTGGTGTTACAAGTTTCTGTGCCCCACCCACGGCATACAGGCTGTTGATAGTGGAGGATTTGACCAAATATGATCTTTCATCCCTAAGAAGTTGCGTAGGAGCCGGGGAGCCCTTGAATCCGGAAGTAATAGACATCTGGAAAAAACAAACCGGTCTTCAGATTCGCGATGGTTATGGCCAAACCGAGACAGTGCTCATAGTGGGCAATTTTCCGGTAGAGGACGCTCCGGTCAAACCCGGATCAATGGGAAAGGCGGCTCCCGGTTTTGTTATCGATGTCATAGACGAGCAGAGCAGGCCCTTGCCGCCCAACAAGGAGGGTGACATAGCGGTCAAGGTTAAACCTGACCGTCCGATCGGGCTTTACAGGGAATATTGGGGGAACCCCGCCGCGACTCAGGCTACTTACCGTGGAGACTATTATATAACAGGAGACAGGGCCTACCGTGACGAAGATGGCTATTTCTGGTTCGTGGGAAGGGCCGACGATGTTATCATCAGTTCAGGTTACAGGATTGGGCCATTCGAGGTCGAAAGCGCATTGATAGAGCATCCTGCAGTCCTGGAATCAGCAGTTGTGGCAAAACCTGATCCCGTGCGAGGCGAAATAGTCAAGGCGTTCGTGGTGCTTAGGGAAGGATATGAGCCATCGGATAAACTGGCTACGGAATTGCAAGACTTTGTTAAAAATCTCACAGCGCCATACAAATACCCTCGTGAAATAGAGTTTGAGTCGGAGTTGCCAAAGACGGTCAGCGGCAAGATCCGAAGGGTAGAATTGCGTCAACGTAAAAAACAGTGATTTATTTGCGGCGCCTCCTCAACAATCCGAGGCGCCTCAAATTCCAAATCTGCAATCTTAGGCTGGCTTTGCGCCACACCCACCGAATTAACGCATCTAGGCGGTTTTAGTTTCGGCCGCCTTTTCAAGCCCCAGTTCCTTTATGGACTCCTGACGCATGAGATATTTTTGAATCTTGCCTGATACGGTCATTGGGAAATCATCGACGAATTTCACGTATCGCGGGATCTTGTAATACGCTATTTTGCCCTTGCAGAAACTCCGGAATTCTTCGAGGGTAGATGTTGACCCGGGTTTGCGTTTGATCCAAACCATTATTTCCTCACCGTATTTGACATCCGGTACTCCGACCACATGAACATCCGAGATTTCAGGATGCAAGTGGAGAAATTCCTCTATTTCCCGCGGATATATGTTCTCGCCCCCTCGTATGATCATGTCCTTTATCCGCCCTACGATTTTGACATAACCTTCATCGTCCATCTCGGCCAAATCACCGGTGTGCATCCATCGAGCAGGGTCTATTGCGGCCCTGGTGGCTCCTTCGTTATTCCAGTAACCTGCCATTACGCTATAACCACGTGCGCATAGTTCGCCCGGCTCACCAATCGGAACAACCTGACCCGTCTCAGGGTTTATGATCTTTATTTCGAGATGGGGGTGAGTCGCTCCTACCGTGCTCACCCTCTTGTCCAGTGAAGTGTCAGCCCTTGTCTGAGTGCTGACCGGACTGGTTTCTGTCATACCGTAACAGATGGTGACTTCACGCATGTTCATCAGGGTGTTCACCTTCCTCATGACTTCAATCGGACAAGGTGAGCCTGCCATTATTCCGGTGCGTAGGGTGGAGAGGTCGAACGTATCAAAATCCGGGTGATCCAGTTCGGCAATAAACATGGTCGGAACACCGTATAGAGCAGTACACTTCTCTTCCTGAACAGTCTGAAGGGTCAACAACGGATCAAACCCTTCTGCAGGGTAAATCATCGTCGCCCCGTGAGTGATGCAACCGAGATTGCCCATCACCATGCCAAAGCAGTGATAAAGCGGAACAGGAATACACATACGATCCTTATGAGTGATACCCTGTAAATCAGCCACAAAGTATCCGTTATTGAGGATGTTGTGGTGAGTAAGCGATGCCCCTTTGGGGAATCCGGTGGTGCCGCTGGTGTACTGGATGTTAATTATGTCGTCAAACTGGAGAATCCCCTGTCTGGAAGTCAAAGCTTCATCTGGAACCATATTTGCCATTTCCATGACCTGATCCCATGTGAACATACCCGGGGTAGCCTGTTTACCAAGGCGAATCACGGTTCGAAGGGAGGGCAACCTTTTTGACTGCAGTTTGCCTGGCTGGCAATTGTTTAGCTCAGGGCACAGCTCATAAAGCATCTCGGTGTAATTGGATGTCTTAAATTCGGGGGATATGACTATGGCAACGCAACCAGATTCACGAAGCACATATTCCAGCTCATGGGAACGGTATGCCGGGTTAATGTTTACGAGGATTGCCCCCATCTTGCCGGTGGCGAACTGGGTGGCGCACCACTCGTAATTGTTGGGGGACCACACACCGATCCTATCACCCTTTCGCAAACCCAGGTGAATCAAGGACTTGGCTAGCTGATTAACCCTGGCCTGAAGCTGGGCATATGTAAGCCTGATTCCCTGGTGTTTCACTACTAAAGCTTCATTGTCCGGGAATTGGCTGACTGTTTCATCGAGCTTGTCGCCGATTGTCATTCCTAACAACGGCTTCTCGCTGGCTCCACTGGCATAGCTCATCTGAGGTTTTACAACAACGCCTTCATCGTTTGCGGTCGTACAGACTTCTATCGCCTGACCCCTTTGCTGCATCTTTGGCTCCCTTTTGTTACCGAATTAAGCGTGCCCGAACAATTTTGCTTCGCCTTCGCGCAGGTGATCATCCATGATACAATTCCCGATATACGGAATACACTTCATTGAATCACCGCGGGCTCAAGTCAGACCAGGCCGCTAAAAACTCCTGAAAAAACATCCAGTAAAGTTTTTAAGATTACTTTATCCCGCCAAGGCCTGTCAAGGTTGGCTTGACGAAAAATCGGGCGTTATCTTGAACTATCGCCGGAAATTACCGCAACCTCTGTCACATGAAGTTTTTTAGGCTGTTTATTTAAAAGACGCCTACCATTTCGGTTTGATTGAAAAATTGGGATTGATCTTTCAGACTGTCCACAATAGCTGTTGATAACTCGTTGACAAGGATGCATCTAAATTCATTTTAGAGTTAACTTTCTTACTGTTACACAGATTGTAACAAATTAACGCAACATTAGTTTTACTAATATTTAAGAACACATACACAACCAGCGCGCCCATTGTCCCAGTGACATGTATCATCATCGTCAGACGCTATATGTTTATCAACAGTTGTTGGCAAGTTATGGTTGTTTCATAAACGGTTTTTCAGGTAAGCCTCATAACTGTGACGTTCGGGTCAGCCGGGAGTGTTGTGTAATTTGAGTTCACAGATCAGTCCATGTCTCAGTTGTATGATCTTGTTCTGGATGGTATTGGCTGTGGACAAGTTGTGTCATTCCGAGAAATGAACACTTGAGGGTTTTGGTGGAAGGTTGTAGGGTCTTTGTGGTAAGTTTGCGGAGGGTTGCGGGAGGAATTTGACAATGGATGTGGTCTACTATCTTGGTCTGGCGTGTTTGTGGCTCATGTCGGGAGTGGACACGCTATTGTTGATGAAACTCACCACCAGGAGACGTTATATAGTGGCATGGGGGATGGTGCGCCTTATCCCTCTCGTTATGGTTACACTATATGGGGTAGCCAGATGAAAGTGGCCAGATTGAAGCGCATTACTTGAATGCTCCGCAACACCTTTGCAAAAGCCTTTCAAAGACCAGTTTTTTTTAGACGTAATCCTTTAGACTGAAACAATCGTTCGGCTGAAAAGGTTTTACGGGCGAACTATGCGTTTTAACTAACAATAACTATAGCTTAACCAGGAGAAGTAACCATGCGCAAAAGGATGTCACACTTTTTATTCCTGATTACCTTTTTGTTGTTTTCACTTTCGGTCATGGCTTGGGTTGGAGAGAGCCTCGCCTGTACCGGCATAATGCTTCGAAATATGGATGGTTCGTTCGTTCATGGGCGACCACTTGAATTCG
>CALDNG010000096.1 GCA_937915285.1 uncultured Desulfomonile sp.
AACCCCGATTCGTAAATCGCCGTCACTGTAAACGGCCCTCGCCGGCTCTAGTTTATCTTTCAATTTTCAGGACTCCTCATACGAGTCGTTGTTATCAGTAATTCCTGATTATTTTCAGGAGAGAAGGCTCTTGGCGTAATCATGCCCCCTGTCAAATGCCGAAATGTTGAAGTCCTCCGTACCGGCCGGGATGGAATCTATGACTGCCTTCTTCATTGATTCGTAGCCGATTACGCCTCCGAGGGCAGTCAGCGCCCCCAACATGACAATATTTGCCACTATGCGTTTTCCCATTTCTTCAGCTATGCGTGTGGCAGGGGCTCTGTAAACGGTCAGTCCCTCGGGATCTTCCATGAGATTGACCAGATCCTCATCCAGAATAAGTATCCCGTCTTCCCTGATGTTGTTCCCATAAGAGCCCAAGGCGCCCTGGCTCATCAACACCAGCACATCAGGTTTTATCACCTTTGGATAGTGTATTGTTTCTTCCGAAATCACCACGTCTGCGCTACAGGAACCGCCTCGTGCCTCTGGACCGTAACTCTGCGTAAATACAGCATTCTTTTTTTCAAAAAGAGAAGCGGCCTTACCCAGGATGTGCCCCGCCAGTATGATTCCCTGGCCTCCAAATCCGGCCAAACGAACTTCGTGTTTGACTTTCATGCAGCTTTGCCCTTCTCTTTGCCTTTCTGCTTGGACTTGACCCTCGAAACTACATTGCGGTCGTAATTTTCAAGGAAATCAGGTCTATCAGTGTCGTGGAAAGTCCCAACAATGAATTTTTCACGCAACCTTATTTCAGCAAGCTTTGGGTCCGCTCCGTTTCTCACCTCGGTCATGTCCCTGTAAAAGCGCATTTCTTCGAGCCCTGAACCCAATTTGTTGGGTCTTCCATAACCCGTGGGGCACGGCGCTATGGCCTCCACGAAAGTAAATCCCTTCTTGTTTAGGGCCTGAGAAATCGAATGGGCCAATTGCCTTGGATGGAAAGTCGTCCATCTGGCAACATAGACGGCCCCGGCCGCATGCGCCAGGTAAGGCAGGTTGAAACCCGGTTCAGCGTTTCCCGTAGGAGTGGTGGATGTTTTAGCCTCAAGAGGAGTGGTCGGAGCAACCTGCCCCCCGGTCATGCCAAAATTGAAGTTGTTTACACAAATTACCTTGAGATTGACATTTCGCCTTGCCGCGTGGATGAGATGGTTTCCGCCGATCGCAAAAAGGTCTCCATCCCCCGAGAACACGGTTACAGACATCTGGGGATTTGCCAGAGCGAGGCCCGTCGCAAATGGAATGGCCCTGCCGTGGGTCGTGTGGTAGGTATCCATGTCCAGATAGCCGGCGACCCTTCCGGTACAACCAATCCCAGATACAACCGAACACATGTCTATAGGAATTCTGTTGCGCCGGACCGCTTCGATGAAAGTAGTCAGGACTACGCCCAATCCGCATCCCGGACACCAGATATGAGGGATTCTGCCGGGCTTGAGATATTTGTCATCCGGATGAAGACCGTGGTCTTTCTGTATCAGCGTCTCGGCGGCCTCTTTATCAAAATGCGATAATTCCCTGAGACGTATTTTCATGGAAGCTCCCGATTGTTTTATTAGAATTGGACCGATTGATCCGTGGACGTTCAACCTTAGGCCATCCGTTACTGCCCGGCAAAAAAGGTCCTGGTGTTAGCCGCTTATGCGTGCGCTGATCGTCGGTCGCAACGAAGTGATCACAGGAATTCACCCACCCCGTCTTCTATTTCAGCCGGGGTATGAATAGATCCACCCATCAGGGCCATCAACAGAACCTCCGCCCGACCGCCTGCAGTTCTTTCGACCTCATACGCTATCTGGCCGTAATTTATTTCAGGCACAACGAAAGCCTTGACCCTGTCGGCCAGTGAACGTATCAGGCCTGATGGAAAGGGCCATATTGTTATCAATTTTACCAGTCCCACCTTAAGGTTGCGACTCCTCAGATTTTCAACCGCCTGTCTGGCCACCCTTGATGTGCATCCATAGGCCACAACCACTACTTCAGCGTCTTCTATCCCGACCGTGTCCACCTCAATGATCCTGTCAGCGTTTTTCCTGATCTTGTCGACTATGTGCCGGACATTTCTCTCCTGAACATCAGCGGTGATGACCGGATAACCTCTCTCATCATGAGTGAGCCCAGTGACATGGGCATGGTAACCCTGACCGGCTATGGCCATCGGCGCCGGCATCGAGGTGGATGAGTCAAATGGCAGGTAGTCGCCTCTTAGGGCCTTGGGAAGAATTCTTGGCTGAATTTTGAGCTTTTCCCTCTTCGGGATAACCACTTTTTCGGTCATGTGCCCGACCACTTCATCCCCGAGGACGAAAACCGGCTGACGATATCTCTCCGACAGATTGAAAGCCTTGATCGTATAATCAAAACATTCCTGAGGGGATGAAGGAGCCAGAGCTATACATCCGTAATCACCGTGGGAACCCCACCTAGCCTGCATGACGTCAGCCTGCCCAACAAGGGTAGGCAATCCGGTTGATGGCCCTCCACGCATGATGTTTACCACCACGCAAGGTGTTTCCGTCATCATGCCCAGCCCGATGTTTTCCATCATCAATGAGAAGCCAGGACCTGAGGTCGCAGTCATCGATTTGGCGCCACCCCAGGATGCTCCAAGTATCGCAGCCATGGAGGCGATTTCATCCTCCATCTGAATGTAAACGCCTCCGACCTCAGGAAGCCGCCGGGCCATTCGCTCAGCCACTTCCGTCGCAGGTGTTATGGGATAGCCCGCAAAAAAAAGACATCCGGCTGCCAGCGCCCCCTCGGCGCATGCCGCGTCTCCGTGGATGAAGTGCTCACCTGTCAACACGTCTCTGTCTGCCATTATTCTCTTATCCAACAGCTATTCTGACTAATTATTAGCGTTTCAGCATCCCATGGGGGCGCCTAAACCCCTGTTTGCAAGATGAAAACCGAGGGCGCCGAACAGGACCTGAAACGAATTACCGCTTGAAAGAGCGCCTGTCCCTGCGGGAATAACGCGTAGTGACCTTCTGAATGTCGTCTTCCGTTATTTTCTTGGCTTCCTTGAGTTCCGTGAAAATCGCAAATTCAGGACAGATAAGGCTGCAAAGACCACATTCTACACAATCCTCAGCGTGGAATATCAGTTCAGGTGGATGGTAGCCCTTGACGTTGAAGCGTTTGCTCTGCTTCAAGCACCCGTTCGGACAGAATTCTATGCAAAATCCGCAGCCTTTGCAGCGACTCTCAATAATATTGACAGTGCCCTGAGGTATGGAGTGCGCTTCAGCGTCTAGGGGCAGTCGCCAGAATTTCATGGTCTTGTTTCTCCATTTGGAACTCAAACCTTCTTATTATAATGAAAAACTTCAATTAGTCAATGAGGTTGGCGCCTGTTTTGACCTACAGGATGTCATCAGATCCCTCTGATGATTTTACGGTAAGCACAGGGCACTTAGCGGTCCTGACAACGTTTTCGGCGGTAGACCCGAGGATCAGGTGACGAAAGCCGGTCCAGCCATGCGTCCCCATGACGATTAGTTCGACTCCGTTTTCCTCTGCGAACTTGTTGATTTCAGCCGATGGGACACCGACCCTCGAATGGGTTGAAACTTCCCCGAGTTCCGCGCATAGTTCCTCTTTTACCTCGTCAAAGGCCTTTCTGACTTCTTCCTGAATGTTCAGAAGAACACCCTGAAGGAGATCGGAAGAGCGTCGTGTAGGGAAAGAGTGTAGATCTCGGTG
>CALDNG010000097.1 GCA_937915285.1 uncultured Desulfomonile sp.
TTTGTCTTTTCCGTCGCTTTCTACCGAAATATGGCCACCATGAAGCTCAACCAGTTTTCGTGTGAGAGACAGTCCCAGGCCAGTGCCCTGCCTCAGTCTGGTAAACGGATTGTCAGCCTGCTCGAATTCCTCAAATATCCTCGCCTGATCCTCAGGCTTTATGCCAATGCCGGTGTCTGATACACTGATCCGTATCTCTTTCTCCGTCAATCCCGCTTCCAAGCTTATCTTTCCTCCCGATGGGGTGAATTCTACGGCATTGGAGAGCAGGTTGATGACAATCTGTTTAAGTCTCACATCATCCGCCCAAATGTCATTGACATGAAATTCGCTAGCCAGCTTCAGTTCCATGCTCAAACCCCTTTTTTGGGCAGTCCCTCTGAACATTGACATGGCGTTCTGGAGCAAAAGCCTCAAAGAAAAACTCGATGGCGAAATTTCTATCTTACCGGCTTCGACCTTTGCCAGGTCGAGAATGTCGTTTATCAACAGCAGAAGGTGTGAACTGGAATCGTGGATGGCTCGCAGGTACATCGCCTGCTTTTCGTTGATCTCGCCGTAATACTGGCCTTCAAGCAGTTCGGTAAACCCGAGTATGGCGTTGAGAGGGGTCCTGAGTTCGTGACTCATGTTGGCCAGGAATTTCGTTTTGGTCCTGCTGGCGGCCTCTGCTTCGATACGCAGTTGCTGGGCAAGCGCCAGGGCTCGTTGAAGCTCGTCTGTTACCCGTTTTTTCTCCGTTATGTCCCTATCGACCCCTCTGAAGCCTGACACATTATCATTTGAATCAAACACCGGAACTCCCGCAGCCTCGAAAGTACGGATGGATCCGTCCTTGTGTATCCAGCGTTTTTCAAAATTTTTCCAGCCCTTCCTGTTTTTTATACAATCCTCCAACAGCTTTCCGATCGGCTCTATCTCATCAGGATGTATGAAGTTGTATGCGCTCACTCCGAAAATCTCTTCCACGCTGTAACCGGTAATTTCTACGATTGCCGGGTTGCTATAAGTAATGTGCCCTTGAGTGTCCATCTCCCATATCCAGTCAGGGGCCTCCTCCGCGAGTATACGATACTTTTCCTCACTCTCCCTCAACGCTGCCTCCAGACGCTTGTAATCTGTGAGATCTATTCCGTAGACAAAGTTGTGAGAACCGCTGGACACAATGCCCCATTTGACAGTCTTGAGAGAACCGTCGGAACACGTAACAACCGTTTCCATGGGTTCAACCGTGCCTCTGGAAAAAATTGCATGATTTACCCTTCTTTTCCATTCACCTCTTACCCATTCACGATATTCCTCATCGGAATAGGCCATGACCAGGCCTTCTTCAAGGCTGGAAAGTCCACTGATGTCATACCCAAAAGTTTCGAGCCACACTGGATTGTAGTAAAGGATGCTATCATCTGAAACACGGGTGATTGCTACGGGGATTTGCAGCTTCTCAAACAGGCCCAGCAGAAAATCAGTTGTCTTAAAAGGCTCTTTTGACTGATGGGCTTGCACGCTGGATTCAGAATCCCGGAGTGCCCCAACATTCCCGTCCGATCCATCTATGATTTCGTCCAAACGCCTTTTTATGCCTTTGATCTGCTCACTTAGCTGTTCCCTCGATGAATCAGGATTCCAAGAGGCGGCATTATCGACGAAAGATTTTAGTGACAGTAACTGATCAATCACAGATTTGCAGGTCATGGATCACCTTGGGATATTCAAGCGTTGATGTCAGAAAAGTGATCTCATTTTAGCTTTTTTGAAGCACAAAACAAGAGCAATGCCAAGTTCAACTGGCCCAGGTTGCAATCCCTTCAAAGCTTTGTTATCCTAGCGCCCAAAATACATAAAATGCAGACTGTTTTTTTCAAGGAACTCTTTTTCGAATTTGAACCCATGATTAAACCCATTTTTAGACTTTATTGAACCCCAGAGTTTACTTAACTGTTAGATGTCATTTATTGGTAAGCGGTTTTAATTAGAATTTTCAGTGCAACTTTGATCAATTCCAAAACTCTATCTGAATGATTGGCAAAATTGGGACAGAGAACAGGCCCGCTGATATCCTTGGTAAATTAGACATCTTATTGAGAGTTGCCTGGTTGGAGATTTATTATGTCAGACAATTGCAAATCGTGTCCTGAACTCAACCACCAAATCAAATCCCTTGAACAGACAATTGCCAAGCAACGAAAGGTCATTGATGAACTGGAACGAAGACATCAAATTCTTTTTGAGGACGGTCCTCTGAACTACCAATCCCTGGACGGGAACGGCTGTTTTGTCGATGTCAATCGAAAGTGGTTGGCAACGGGGGGATATTCCAAGGATGAGGTAATAGGCAAAAGATTTGATCAATTTTTGACACCTGACTCCAGAGAAATTTTCCTTAAAAATTTTCCTAAATTCAAGGCATCAGGCAAAGTGAGTGGGGTTGAGTTTGAAATTCTGAAGAAGGACGGTTCCACTGCCGTGATGAACCTTGTGGGCGCTGTGGGTTATGACCACGACAGCCAGTTCACTCGGACGCATTGCCTGATGCAAGATTTAACCAGCGAGCTTGAATCACTAAAGAAGTTTAATAGCTTCTTTTACCTGAATCCGTGCCCTATGACTGTGACTTCACTTCCGGAAAGGACATTCTTAGAAGTGAATGAGGCTTTTTTGAGCACTTTGGGATACTCCAGAGAGGAGGTCATCGGAAAATCTTCCAAGGATCTAGGATTATTTGTGGATCAAGCAGCCATCGCACAGATGGTGGATAAAATGCGAACGACCGGATCGGTCAAGAAAATGGAAATGCGTGTCCGATCCAAAGACGGACAATTGCTTTACGGATTGTTTTCCGGTGAATCCATCAACATCGGGGGCAAACAGTATTTCCTTTCCGCCATGCTTGGAATTACGGAATTAAAACGCCTGGAAAGGGAATTGAGACAAAGTGAGGAAAAATTCCGTCTGATAACCGAAACCAGCCCTAGTTGGATCTGGTCATTTGATTCACAAGCGTTTTTCACCTATTCCAACCCTGCGGTTAATGATGTCCTGGGGTATCATCCTGATGAGATAGTGGGTTCCAGCGCCTTTGATTTGATTCATGCCAATGATCATTTGAGAATCAGGCGTCTTCTTGACGACTGCCTTAAATACCGAAGAGGCTGGAAGAACATAGAAATCAGATACTTGCATAAAGACGGTTCGGTAATCACTTTTGAGTCGTCTGGCTCACCCATTGTCGGCCGGGATGGCCAGGTTGAAGGTTTCAGTGCTGTAGATAGAGATGTTTCCGAGAGGAATCTGGCCCAGGAAAAAGCTAGAAAGGCTAACCAGTTTCTCAAATTGATAGTCGAAACAATATCCTTACCAATCGGTCTTTCAAGCGGAGCGCTTCAGCAAGCGGATTATCTCAACCCAAAGTGGTCTTCTTTGTTCGGCTACACACGTGACGACATGCCAACCGTTAGCGATTGGTGGCCTCTGGCATATCCTGATGAAGATTACCGAAGCCAGGTGGCGCTTGAATGGAACAGGCGTGTTAAACAGGCAATATTGAATCGATCCGAAATTGAGCCGATGGTGACTACTGTACGTTGCAAGGATGGGTTTGACCGCATCATTGAATGGCATGTCATATCTACCGGGGAATGGAACGTAGTTCATGGAGTCGATCTCACCGAACACAAACGACTGGAAAAGGAACTCAGGCTAAGTGAAGAAAAATATCGGCAACTTACCGAAACAGCCCCCGACTGGATCTGGGAAATTGATTTAGACGGAAAAGTGCTTTACAGCAACCCCTCTGCTAAGCAACTCACAGGTTACACTGCAGAGGAACTCACAGGCAGGATGGCTTCAGATTTTATTCATCATGACAACATCGAAGACCTTAAAAAGCTCATCCATAACTGCATCATTCAACGCTCTGGATGGCATAATCATGAGGGGTACTGGATTCATAAGGACGGTTCTATACGCGTTTTTGAGGCTGGCGCAGTGCCACTGTTAGATGAAAACAACAAGGTCATAGCATTTCGAGGAATTGCCAGGGACATTTCCGAACGTAAAAAATTGGAAACAGAGAGGCTTCAGGTTCAGCAACAGTTGCTACACAACCAGAAACTGGAGAGCCTGTCGATAATGGCGGGAGGAATAGCTCACGATTTCAACAACATCCTGATGGGAATAATGGGAAATCTCGAATTGACCTTGGACCAGGAAAATTTTGATCAGAAAACAAGGCGTCAGATCGAGACTGCGATGCTCGGGGCCGAACGTGCAGCGAAACTTTCAGGCCAGATGCTCGTTTATTCCGGTTGCCAACTTTTTCTCCCAAAAAACGTTTGCCTCAGGAAATTGTTGGTTGACTTGAAACCGGAACTTCAGAAAGTAGTTTCTCAGACCACAACATTGATCTACGACATATCTGATGATTTCCTACAGATCAGGGGTGAAGCCAATAAAGTCCAACGATTGATAACAAATCTGGTGGTAAACGGTTCGGAGGCTTTGGGAGACATTCCCGGAACAGTGTCCGTGTCCGTAAGTCAGATCGAATGTGACCAGACGATTTTGAGCCAAAGCGTTTTGGAGGAAAAACCCAGCCCGGGATCTTTCATTTCAATTACGGTTTCCGATACTGGATGCGGCATGGAGGCTGAAACCTTACAAAAACTCTTTGATCCTTTTTTCACGACCAAGTTTTGGGGTCGCGGGCTTGGGATGCCAGAAATTATCGGTGTTGTCAGAAGTCATGGAGGCGCAATTATTGTTCAGAGTTCAGTAGGTCATGGTTCCAGAATCCAGGTTCTGTTCCCCAAGGCTAAAGAAGACACAATAACTCCGGAAGGGATAATAACCCCACAGGCCGATGAATCGGCCACCCACCCATCCCAGCGGAAAACCGTCCTGGTAGTTGACGATGAAGACCTGGTCCGATCCATGATCACTGACCGTCTCGATCTACTTGGTTATGACACTATAGTCGCTGTCGATGGGGAGCAATGCATACGCGAGTTTAAAACCCACATTGACAGAATCGATCTGGTCCTTCTTGATTTCATGATGCCTGGAATGAATGGCGTAGAGGTATTCGAGGAACTGAAAACAGTGGAACCAAATGTCAAGGTAATACTATGCACAGGTTATGCCACAGAAGAGGTGACATCAATGTTTTCAGGCCGTAAGCCAGACGCTGTCATACACAAGCCATACAGTCTACAGGACCTTAAAGAAGAGTTGAACAGGATATTCCAAAAACAGGCCTTGAATTAGCAATCGGAATCAAGACCGGCTTTTTTTGAGAACTTCCTGTCTTATCCGGAACATGTCCTCACCGAGGGAACACGCAGTGAGGTATGGAATCAGTCGACTGGGATTTTTTCTTAAAATACCAACCAACTGTTTCCAGAACTGAATCCTGCTTTCTGAAAGAGCGCCCTGCCTCCAGCACAGCCGGATGAATTTCTTGATGTCGGAAATGAATCTGGAAATGTCAAATTGTTGAGTTTTTGCTGGGCTCGATCCGGAGCTTGTTCCCATGGCCTTCCTGGTGGGGCGCATTCTCAAATAATAATTGTAGGTCCTCCTCAGGAAGTTCGATGTTTCATAGACACTATCCCAGCATTGAACAAATTCTCTCTGGATTTCTTCTTGAGGTCTGGACGCTACAAAATTCATCTCTCCCACCAGGTAATCACCTATTTCAACATCTCGTCTGAGTCGACCTTCCGTTTCGAGCCGATCCCACAATTTTGTTTTAGGCGTAACCTCCAGCTTGTTAAACATCACAACAGGAAGATTAGTGCGGTCTACGAATGAGCTTATCCTCGCCCCAACTCCCGTTTGCTCACCATCCAACCCCAGGATAAAACTACCAAGGACTGTCATTCCATTTCTATTTATGTTGTCAATTGATTCCTCTAAGGGATTCCTGATGTTTTGGAATTTGTTGGCGGAAGCCAGCACGTTCTCGTCCGGAGACTCAAGGCCAATGAAAACGGTAGAGAAATTAGGCTCAGTCATCAGGTCGATCAGTTCCAAGTCCTGACCAAGGTTGATTGAAGCCTGAGTCATAAAGCTGAAAGGGCTTGAGTTGGACTTCATCCAAAGATTCATCTCTTTGAGAAGCCCTTTAGCGTGTTTCTTGCTCCCGATGAAGTTATCGTCACAGATGAAAACTACGTCTCTCCAACCCCTCCTGTAAATGGTATCAAGTTCCTTTACAACCTGTTGTGGACTCTTGTATCTCGGCAATGAACCATAAAGATTTACAATGTCACAAAATTCGCAGTCAAAAGGGCACCCTCTCGACGTCTGTATCCCAATGGTCGAGTAATTTCTAAAATCAATTAAATCAAACCTGGGGATTGGAGACTCGGTCAAATCTGGTTTTTCGGGGTTTTCTATTACCTGGGGACCACTACCTGATTTGAGGCTCTCTACAAGCAAAGAGACCGTGTTCTCAGCTTCCCCTCTGACTACAAAATCACATCCAACGGATAAAAGTTCCTGCGGAACCGATGATGCGTATGGTCCACCAACAACCACGGTCCTGTTTCTTTTTCTTGATTCCTGAATCAGGCTAATCATAGATTTTTTGTGTATATACATGCCTGTTATCATAACAACATCAGGCCAGCTCAAATCCAAATCCGACACCGGTTGAGCCATGAGATCAACTAGTCTGATTTCCCAATCCTGCGGTAACAGGGCCGCCACAGTAATTAATCCCAGTGGTGGGAGCAATGTCCTGGCGCCTGTCAATTTCATCTGCTCAGGGAAACTCCAGTAAGACATGGGACTCTCGGGGTTGATCAACATGACTTTCATTTGGTGAATATCTCCAATAATATCAGTGCATACTATTTCAAACGTACAAAAACAAAGTCAGTCTGCAGCGTCAAGCAGGTATTTCGGAAAAGATCCATGCTGGTTGACTGATAGAAAATGAATCCCGACCTTGTCGAAATAGTTCACCGTGTGTTCCGACTTCTCCGTTCGGTTTAAAAACTCTTCCCCATAATGGCATGGGCTTGATGACGTCAATGCTCCCGGGAAACTTTGTTTGTAGGGTCTCCACTATCGACCATGGCTTGCAAAATGGACCTTTCATCAACATTCGGAATTATTCCCTTAATATTGGCAGAAATTACCAGTGCGCCATCCTGATTGCTAAACTCAACTTCCGCCCTTGCGCGACCTTTTGGGTCAATATCGGTGAAAGTCCATGAGCAGGTTATTGTGTCTCCAAAATACACCGGCCTTTTGAAGGAAAAATCCATGTGCGAGGCTAGTACCCCGATCTGGCCGCCAATTTGCGTAAGCATGCTCCCAACTAACAGGCCGTGACAGATACGTCCCCGGAGCTTTTTTGCTTTTGAGAAACTATCATCAAAGTGGACAGGGTTGTAGTCACGAGTCATGTCTGCAAAACCCAACATGTCCTCTTCCGTGAAAGTTCGGGAAAAAGAAAAGTGGTCACCTATCTTCAAACCTTCAATGGTTCTTTTCCTGATGTCCGCCATTAGAATTTCCCCCATGTTAGATAACCATTTATAATAGCATGTTTTTGATTTTTTGCGAAGGAACCGAACCGGATCTGAGGGGCCCACCCGAAAGGTCAAGAATTCCCCGAAATTTTTTAGCCTCAAATCAAGATTGCTTTTACTTCAAATTCTTCAGAATACAGTCTGTATGAGCAGATTGCTTCGAAACTATTCAAGCGCAATCACACTGGACAACTCCATTGGTCGGCTGGCCACACATCTTACGGCCCGCTACGCTTGATAATGTCAATGTTCCAGATTATAAGGATCCTTTTGAGGAAACATTACTTCACTGGGGTAGAGGTTAATGTAATGCACAAAAATTTCACTGACAATGTCTCGAGAATAGCAGATAGGAACGTTATAAGGCTTCATCATGACTCTACAGTCCAGCAGTCTTTGGATGAGATTCGCTCTCACGGACTAGGCGAGAGAATAGTCTATTTTTATGTGGTGGACGAGTCGGATCGTCTTGTGGGCGTTCTTCCTACTCGACGCCTACTAACGGCAGACGTGAACACTCGTCTTTCGGAGTTGATGATTCGCAATGTTGTCACGATCTCCCCGGAGACTTCCATCCTGGAGGCTCATGATATAATGGGCAAGCACAGACTCCTGGGACTGCCGATTGTTGATGGACAAAGGCGCATAGTCGGTTCAATCGACGCCGTGACTCTAACAGGAGAGGAATTCGACATCTCTGAAAGGGAGCAAATAAGTGACGTCTTTGAAACAATCGGTCTCAGGGTGCTCCAGGTGCGGGACGCCTCACCGTTTAGGGCATTTCGTTTCCGTTTCCCATGGCTAATGGCCACCATAGCCAGTGGCGTCATGTGCGCCGTATTGGCTAGTCGTTATGAGACAACCCTCCTGGAGAGTATAGCTCTGTCGTTCTTCATAACACTCGTGTTGGGTCTGGGTGAGAGTGTGAGCATGCAGTCCATGACCGTGACAATTCGGATTTTGCATTCAATGACACCCACCATCGGTTGGTATACAAAGGCCGTTAAACGCGAGGTTCTCACCTCCTTGCTGCTTGGAACCGCATGCGCCGCCTCGGTTGCCGTCTTCGTTTTGATCTGGAGCGGAGAGGCCTTGACAGGACTGGCAATTGGGTCGAGCATATTTCTGGCTCTTTGCGCCGCCTCTTTTTTTGGGCTCAGCATACCTACTCTGCTTCATGTCCTAAGACTTGATCCCAAAATTGCCGCAGGTCCTATGACATTAGGAATCACCGACATCTGCACTCTGCTGATTTACTTTAGCCTCGGAGAATCGATGTTGTAACTATTTATAAGGATGAAAAACTTCATTACATCTTGGTGAACAAGGCTTTCGCTGAATTTTTGGGTAAAACCCTGGAAAATTTTGATCAATAGAAATGATTCTGAATTTCTGACTATGTAACAAGCAATTGCTTCGGGACAACCTATGAGCTGCCGCCTTAAGAAATAATGACTCTGGGCCAGGTCTTGCACATCGGCGCCAAGAATAGCTTGAAGGAGAAGCTCTTGCTAAATATACCAGCTATTTCAGTTAGATGTAATTTTTTTGGATGGCTGTCGAGAAGCATCCCGTCTTACAAGCATTACGGCCTTGGTGGTATGTATAGCGTCCAGTTTGCGCCAGTGGACTGGCTAATATGGCAGTTGTTCAATGGATGAATCTCCTTTGGGTCTGCTATTGCCGGGCAAGGTGGATCAGTGATCTTATTGCATTCATCGCACCCGAGCCCATAGACCCCGGGGGTATTTGAATTTCCCGTAGCCCCGGTAACCTTAATGGCTGTTCCAGTACTCGGAACGGCCTCCATTCCATAATTGAAGCCATTGACAAGACTTATGTCATATGTGTCCTGCAATCCGCCCCACTGGCCCCAATCGTCACAAATTGTAAATTCAGCAAGTGTCACGTTGCATGAAGTCTGAGGCAAAGCGTCGGCGGAAATCGCAAAACTGGTCTTCATCTGATTCCTGTTACTAAAACTTATTACCAGTGGCGGATCTGCCGCCTTCATGGTGGTGGTCAACATGTACGGATTCGAAGTGGAATTCCACCCCGGGAAATCATTTCTTAGATCATAGCCGCCGGTTGCGTTTGCGTTGAAAACCAGGTAGAGGATGACATCATCGTTTCGTCCATTCACTACGGTAACCGTCTGTGGTGGGCATCGGGGACCACTGGGTAATGACATGAGAGTCGCATGGGCTAACTGTGTATTGTGGCGCCAGTTTCTTCTTACTTTATCGCCTGCATTTCTGGACAGGTTACGGGGACTGTTGAAAACGGCCTCAGGCATCACAAACGGGCTCTTACCGTCGGCAAGATTTTCCAACTGGAAACCCACGTTTACAAATGCAGCTACTGCCAGATACGAACTATAGGCGCTATCATAGCCACTATCGTATTTGACCGAAAATACCCCATCTCGGGACTTTAGTTCGATTCCAGCCATGTATCCATAAACATCGGATTGGGTATCAAATTTATAACCCGTCAAACTCAAACGCAGATCAGGGCCTCCAGCAAACAATTCATGAGAGTAGCCCAACTGGAAATCATAGTTCGAATTGCCTAGCCCGTCTGTTGGTCTGGCTGAATTGAAATCCGGACCGAGATTCATAAAACTGGCGTCAAACGCCTGACCATACCAGTTGAAATTTATGTCGATCGCATCATGACCCGCAACCACAGAAGCCATCTCAAACCCAATACTGCCGGATGAGTAATAATTCCCGATTAGCCGCGTAGAGTCATAGAACGAATGGACTCCAAATAGAGTATGATTCCCCAGAACCTTTCTGTAGCCACCACCAAGACAAAACTCCAAGCTATTATTTGGAGATCCCGGAGAGTCGATCGAAAAACTCTGATACTCCATATGCGCCTCACCGAAGATGGTCGAACCGTTTCCCAGACCGTAAGGAATGAGGTAATCTGCAGAAGCTGTAGCTGCTCGCATATTAGGGCTGAAAGCATAACTTCCCCCGAACTGCAGGTTAGGAATTCTCGGAAACATTCCCTGAAGCAATCCGCTGGAAATGACAGCCGTCTCACTCCCTGGATTCCCCTCCATCGATCTCCTCGATGACGGAAAAACGGAGGTCGTCTGGTCTCCCAGTTGGCCCATGCCTAGGTTTCTTACCGCCTGTGCAGAACTGTAAGGTGTGTGCTGAAGTCCTTGCGACAAAACCAACGGCGCATGGACCAGGAAGATCAGAGAAATGATTATGAAAACCCGAAAGAATGTATGCATCAGAATTTTCCTGAATCATCCCAGGATTGCATTCCGGAGATCATGCGGCCGGATTTACGCTACCAGATAGTTTTTTAGCACAACATTTTATACAATTATACTTGAATAATGTTAATATATTATGCTTGAAAAGTAAACTTTTAAATTATGTACAGCCAGATTGATAAATGGATTTTTTGAATTTACGTGGTTTTTAGAGGTTTGAAGTCTTCTGCAAGAAGTTGTTTGAGTTCCAGTGGGGTTGGGAGTCCCTCTGTCATGGTAATTCTTACTGCTTGGGCTTTCATGGCGCTTTCAAACAGATTGCGCACGTATCTGGCATTACCAAAGTGCTCTTCTCTTTTATTAAAAGCCTCGGAGATAATTTCAGAAGCCTTGGGCAAGGCGTCTGAAGATAATTCATAATTCGATTTGTCACAAAAATGTTTGAGAATTGAAAGCAACTCATCTGGAGAATAGTCGTCAAAACAGATGTGCGTTGAAAAACGGCTTTTCAGGCCCTCGTTGGATTCAAGAAACTCTGTCATAGGTTTTTGATAGCCTGCCACGATTATGACCAGATCATTCCTGTAGTCTTCCATACGCTTTAGCAAGACGCTGATCGCTTCCTGACCAAAATCCCCCTGTGAGGAATCTCCCTTGAACAGGGAATATGCTTCATCTATAAAAAGCACCCCGCCAATGGCTGACTTGATAACTGAATCCGTTTTTAACTCGGTTTGACCAACATAACCGGCAACCAGACCAGCCCTGTCAGTTTCAACCAGATGCCCCTGGCTCAAGAAACCGATGGAACGGAGAATGCGCCCGTATAGTCGAGCGACTGTCGTTTTTCCCGTCCCAGGACTACCTATGAACACGCTGTGAAGAGAAACAAAGTTGCTGTCAATACCGTGGTCCACCCTCATTCTCTGCACCTGGGCATATTTTACCAGTTGATGTATCTCTGCCTTGACATTAGACAAACCGGTCAGAGAATCAAGCTCGTTCAACAGGGAATCGAGGTCCTCATCCGACTTTGATTGACCTATATCGTCAGCAGTAATCATCATCAAATCCTGCTGGCTGGGCTGCTCCAGATTTTCCGCTATCCTAACAGACTGGTTTTTAACAACCTTTTCAAAAAAATTTCTGATGTAGCGGGCATTACCGAAAGTTTCGTCCCTGTTTGCGCATTCCTGTTCGGTAATTTTCCGAACCCGTTCCAGGGCTTCCAGCTGAACCGTGTATTCACTTTGCTGACAGAGCAGTTCGAAAATTGACACGAGTTCTTTAGGAGAATAATCGGGAAAATAAATCCTGTTCGGAAATCTGCTCCTCAGTCCTTCATTCGATTCCAGAAAATCTGTCATTGGTTTCTGATAGCCGGCCACTATGACCACCAGATCATCCCGATGATCTTCCATACGCTTTAACAATACGCTTATTGCTTCCTGACCGAAGTCCCTCTGGGATGAGTCGCCTTTGAAAAGCGCATAAGCTTCATCTATAAAAAGCACTCCTCCTATTGCTGACTTTATGATTGCGTCCGTTTTTTGTTCGGTTTGCCCTACGTAACCGGCGACAAGACCTGTCCTGTCGGTTTCAACCAGGTGCCCCTTACTGAGCAACCCCATTTCTTTCAGGATTGAGGCGTATATTCTTGCGATAGTCGTCTTACCAGTACCTGGATTACCTAAAAATACACAATGAAGTGAAGTAAGATTGACCTTCAGGCCCGATGCCAAACGTTTGTTCTGAACACTGACGAATTTTATTAGCTGATCAATATCCTGTTTTACGGGCTCCAGACCAATGAGTTTGGACAGATCGGCGTATGGTTGACCGAGCTTGTCCGTGTTTAACCCGGCTAGTTTAGAAGGGGCGTTTTTATGGGATGACTGAACTGAACGTTTCTTCTCCGAATCTAACTTCTTCCTGACCTCATCCAGATACAGACGAGCCCTTGAATCTCCTTTTTCCGCAGCGATTTTGAACCATCTCTCCGCTTCCCCGGAATCCTGAGGGGTTCCGCGGCCAAGAAAATACATGGCTCCCAGGTTGACCTGGGCTGCCGTGTCTCCCTGCTCCGCTGCCTGTTTGCAGTAGTGCAACGCCAAGGAATAATCCTGAGGAACCCCGCGACCGTTATCATACATGATGGCAAGATCGGATTGGGCTGGAGCGTAACCTTGGTCTGCAGCGAGCTTGAAACATCGAGCAGCAAGGGTATAATCCTGATTAGTCCCCTGAGCGTGTTCATACATCATGCCGAGATTATACTGCGCCACCGCATACCCCTGGTCTGCGGCAAGTTTATAATACTGTAAGGCTTTAGAGTAATCCTGCGGGACGGCTTCGCCCTTTTCACACATTACACCGAGCCCGAATTGAGCAGGCGCATAACCCTGAGAAGCAGCAAGTTTGTAATAACGTAAAGCCATTCCGAAATGTTGCTTGATGCCCTGACCCATCTTATACATGACAGCCAAATTGTTTTGAGCTGGAGCAAATCCCTGGTCGGCAGCAAGTTTGTAATAGCGTAATGCCCGGGCATAATCTCGTGTAACAACTTCCCCCTTTTGAAATAGTGCTGCGAGATCAAATTGAGCCGGAGCGTACCCTTTCTCCGCGGCAAGCTGATAATACCGAAGGGCTTCCGAATAGTCCTGATCAACTCCTTGACCTGCTCCATACATGGCTGCGAGATTGTATTGCGATGCGGGGTCACCCTGATCTGCGGCGAGTTTGAAATAACGTATCGCCTCGGAATAATCGGGAGGTATGCACTCACCTTGAGAATACATAACGGCCAGATTGTACTGGGCTGGAGCAAAACCCTGGTCAGCGGCCAGCTTATAATAACGCATGGCCTGAGAATCATCCTGGGGAACGCCCTTACCGTTTTCATACATCGTGGCAAGATCGAATTGCGCCGGCGCATAGCCTTGTTTAACCGCTAATTTTAGATAGCGCAGCGCCTCGGAATGGTCCTGATTGGTCCCCTGACCGTTCTCGAACAAGACGGCCAGGTTGTGCTGGGCGACGGCGTCATCCTGGTCTGCAGCAAGCTTGTAATAGCGAAGCGCCTGGGCGTAATCCTGTGAAACACCTTCCCCCTCTTCATATATGACTCCCAGATCAAATTGGGCCGGAGCATAGCCCTGGTCAGCAGCCAGTATGTAGTATCGAAGCGCCTGCGACTGGTCCTGCATAACCCCCTGGCCTTTCGAATACAGGAGGGCTAGATTGTGTTGAGCCTGGGCATGACCTTGATCGGCCGCAAGCCTGAAATAATGGAATGCCTGAGCATAATCCGGAGGAACAGCTCGGCCATCAGCATATATGACCGCCAGGTTATACTGGGCTATGGCATGCCCTTGCCCTGCCGCAAGTTTGTAGTAATAAAGCGCCTGACTATAGTCCTGAGGAACTCCATTACCTTCATCAAACATGGTTGCAAGATGGAATTGCGCCGGCGCATAACCCTTATCCGCTGAATGTTTCAAATAGCCCAGAGCCTCGGTATAATCCTGGTCAACACCATGGCCCCTTTCATACATGATGCCCAGATTATATTGGGCTATAGCGTCACCCTGTTCTGCGGCCAGTTTATAGTAATGCAGCGCCTGACCATAATCCTGAGGAACTCCATTACCCTCATTACACAGGGTTGCCAGATCGCATTGAGCTGGAGCATAGCCTTGATCCGCGGACTGTTTGAAATACCCGAGAGCCTCGGCATAATTCTGGTCAACACCAAGGCCTTTTTCATACATCATGCCCATGTTGTACTGGGCTATGGCGTCGCCCTGATCAGCGGCTAGTTTGTAGTAATGCAGCGCCTGGGTATAATCCCGAGGAACACCCTTCCCTTCATTGAACATAGTGGCAAGATCGCATTGGGCCGGAGCATAGCCCTGGTTAGCTGACTGTTTGAAATAGCCCAGAGCCTCAGTGTAGTCCTGGAGAGCCCCATATCCGTTTTCATACATTATTGCGAGATTGTACTGCGCCTTCGCATTACCCTGATCTGCAGCCAGTCTGAAATAGTAAAGCGCCTGGCTATAATCTTTCTCAACGCCCTTCCCCTCAGCATACATGAGTCCCAAATTGTGCTGGGCCTGAGCATAGCCTTGTTCAGCCGCAAACATGTAATATCGAAACGCTTCAGTATGATCCTGAGCCCCGCCTAAACCATTTGAAAGCATGGTAGCCAGATCATATTGCGCTGCAACATAACCTTGATCTGCAGCCAATTTGAGATAGCCCAAAGCCTCAGCGTAATCCTGGTCTACCCCAAGACCCTTTTCATATATTGTGCCCAGATTATACTGAGCTATGGCGTCACCCTGGTCTGCAGCAAGTTTGTAATAATAAAGCGCCTGGCTATAATCCTGAGGAACTCCCTGGCCTTCGTTATACATGGAGGCTAGATCGCATTGGGCCGGAGCATAGCCTTGGTCAGCGGCCTGTCTGAAATAGCCTAACGCTTCATCATAATCCTGGTCTACACCATGGCCTTTTTCACACATGATGGCCAGGTTATACTGAGCTATGGGTTCATCCTGATCTGCAGCAAGTTTGTAATAATAAAGCGCCTGAGAATAATCCTGAGGAACTCCCTGGCCTTCGTTATACATGGAGGCTAGATCGCATTGG
>CALDNG010000098.1 GCA_937915285.1 uncultured Desulfomonile sp.
GATTCTATGTCAGCGAGTATGCGCAGTATGGTCTGTTTGGAACAGTTCATGGCGGTGGTCAGTTCGGTCAGACTCCGCGGCCGCCCCGAAAATAACAGGCCGGCGAAAAGCCTTATAACTTTCTCGCCATAACTCTTGTCCATGTCGCGCTTTTTCGGCATGCGAGCAGCCCCTCATTAGACCGGAGTAAGTCCGGGTATGGTTTGTTAATGATGATAAGACGATGAGAGCTGAGTCCTGCTAACTGAAGTTATCTTACTGCAGGCGTTCCCATGTTTCCACAAAAAAGGACAAAAAAAGACATACATATACCGCCTAATGGAACGATACCGCCTTATAACCCTTTTAAAAGGCCAAAAAACGTACATGAAAAGACTGGAAAGAGGGTGAAAGCATGAAAAGATCGCGGGGCAGACGAAGCAGGGCGGATGTTGGCAGTTTGATTGACGCCAACGATGAATCTGCCGCATTCATTCACGTAAAACTGTTGCGTTATATGGAACGCTTGATCATGGGGGGGATGAAGTTGACCAGAGAAGCTTTTGACTTACTCGTACTTCTTTTGAGTCCCGAACTATCAGCTAGCCTTCTTGATTCAATGATGGATCTGAGGCCCGAGGACAAACAGGAGCATTCAGATGACGAAAAAGCTATTGTAGATTCGTGGGATTTTTCCAATTTATGCTTCGAGACTTTCAAAATGATGAACGCAAATCAACGTCACCGGTTTGGAAGCGAATTGATTGATATCTTGGAAGTTCGTCGCAGTGAATTAACCCGGCAATCTTCCACTCCTCTTGAAAACAATCTTGAATCATTCCAGAAAATGTTCGGTCTCAACGAGATAGAAGTGGAACTCTGTCTATTTCTCTTCATCACCTCGACATGGGGAGATGCAAATTTCTTCTTTGAAACTCATCTGGAATGCACTGATTATATTGGACGAAAAAGGCTGGCGACTGCAATTGGTTGCAGCGAGTCAAACCTGGTCGACGCTATTGGAGGAAGGCTTCATCAGATAGGAATTCTTGATACCGAGACCTTCAGGACCCGTGTTGAGCTGAAGCAGGACTTTGCAAGGAAACTTCAATACCTTTCACCCGAAGAATTCAGGAACCAGTTCATAAGAAAGATGAGTTGCGATCTGATTCCGCTCGAAGAGCACATGATGGATCCAGAGGTAACCGATAGCATTCTTCGTCTTCTTTCCTTTAGACCTGGCACTTCTACACACATTCTTCTTTATGGTCCTCCCGGAACTGGTAAAACGACATACGCATACGGTCTTGCAAAAAAACTGGGCATGGACTGCTACCAGATGGATCTCGCCGGCAAGGATGACTCAAGTTCACGAAGAGCTGCCATCACCGCCTGTGTAAACATGGCAAGTGAGACCGAAAACGCCCTGTTTGTAGCGGACGACATGGATTTGATCCTGAACACACGTGGTTCCTGGTCATTCTTTGGACAGACCCCCGACAAGCCGTGGCTCCACGAAATTCTCGAAAGGCCTGGAGTCAGAATGATCTGGACGGTCAATTCCACGGAAAATATCGAGGATTCAGTGGCCAGACGTCTCGCCATGAGTGTACGTTTCAAATCTTTCAGCACGCATCAGAGGATCAATCTCTGGAATTCGATAATCAGGAAACACAAGGTGAAACGATTTTTTGGCGACTGCGAGATATCGAATCTAGCCGGGCGTTTCCCCGTGAGCGCCGGTGTTATTGATCAGGCCGTTAGAAAGGCCCACGAATCGGGGATTTGTAACAGTGGTGAATTCAGGCGGCTTGTTACTCTGTCTCTGGAGTCTAATTTGGCCCTGTCGAATGGAGGCAGGTTAAAGGATGCGTTTCAAACCGACAATCACAACTTCAGCGTACATGGGCTCAGTTTATCCGGAACAGACACCCAATCGCTGTTGAGTGAACTGAAAGCCTTTAGCGAATATTCAAGGGAAAACAGATCATGTGACTCAATATCGATTTCTCTTCTTTTTCACGGCGCTCCGGGAACAGGCAAGAGCGCTCTGGCCAGATACATCGCGACTCATCTGGAAAAGGAAGTGGTATTCAGGAGGGCAAGTGACCTGTTTTCAAAGTGGGTTGGCGAAACGGAACAAAATATAAGAATGGCGTATGAAGAAGCTCAATCACAGGATGCCGTCCTGATCTTCGATGAGGCTGACTCTCTTATTTTCGGCAGGGATCGGGCTCAACATTCCTGGGAACTGAGTCTAACCAACGAGTTTCTGACCTGGATGGAATCATTCAATGGAATTCAGATATTTACAACAAACAGGATTAGAGATCTCGATAGCGCAAGTCTTAGAAGATTCAGCCACAAGATAGAGTTCGGATACCTGAAGCCCGATGGCAACGCAATCTTCTACAAATCCTACCTTGCCCCACTGGTCACTGAGAAACCGGATGGGTCAGTCAACCAAAGACTCTCAAAGATGGACAATCTGGCTCCAGGTGACTTCAAATCGGTTCGAGACAGGTTCAGGTTCAG
>CALDNG010000099.1 GCA_937915285.1 uncultured Desulfomonile sp.
AGAATCACAGAAACTTGCGTGTCAAAAGAACGACCTGACACAGCTCTAAGGTATTCGCCCTCATTTCCGGACACAGGAAAGCCGGATTTAATGTACTCCCATGCCAGGGGGCCGATGAACGCAAAAAATAGAAAAATGGAGATCCTGAACAATTTGGTCGAATTCCGATCAGCATCGGAACTGCGCCAGAGAAAAACGGCCAATGCAGGAGCCAGACCCCAACCATTCACACGAATGAGAGCCGGCAAACCAGCTCCCACTCCAGCAATAACAAGGGCCACGTAAGATCCGGGACTTCTTTGCGCCGTCAGGACAAGATGAAGACTAAACAGGACAAATAACGTAAATGGGATATCTGAAGATGTATATGTCGAATTCAGGACTATCGTGTGATTTATCGCAAATAGGCCGCCGATTACCAATCCTGTGTCAGCGCCGCACAAACGCCAAATCAACCCCAGACCTAAAAAAGCCGTGACAACCCCTATCAGCGCCATCAAAAGCCTGTAGTGAAAGAAATCTACACCAAAAGAGCCAATCCACACAGAAAGGATGAGAGGAAAACCCGGAGGGACATAGGTATGTGGCGAGCCGTTGTAAACATAGCCGTTGCCGGAAGCAAGGGATTCACCAAGTTCAAGATACAGAGCGCTGTCGGGCGTCGCCTTCCATGAAGAATTCACTATTAAGGCAAAGATCGTTGAAACGGCCGCAAAGAGACATACAAGCCTCCAAGGGGAGTAAACACCTTTGAGGGCACGTGAAAGGTCTTCAAAATATGGATAATCCTGGTTCAATTGCAGGCAATCCCCATGCGTCACGAAATGTTTGTCTCTAATTCGACTCATGATCTTATATCAAACTGACAGGCTGATTGACCAGCGCGCTGCTCGACTTCAGTGGTTTGGCAATATAAGACGGAAAGGTTTCGAATTATCCTAATTAAGACGTCTAAATATTTATAATATCACCCCATATTATGGCGCAATAATAAAATACTTTAGCATTATTCGTTCATAATAACAAAGGGTTAATCCGCTTAAGTTCATTGTGTTTTTCTAAATTAATAATGTTTTGCATGATATTTACATTATATTTATTCTCGAATAAAAATATAACTTACCAAGAAATAAGAATAAAAAATATTGACAAATGTTTTAAGGTGGAGCTAGATAGCAGTCGTCTGCAGGGCAGGCCTGGAAGGGCGAGTAGATGAGGCTTGTCAGGCGTGTGTTGAATCTGGGTGATATGGAAATAAAATAAGAAGCGTTAAAAACACGAAAACGGCATCTAAATGGCCGTTTTGCGTGTGTTCCACTGGGATGGAAAAGTAATGATAAGAAGCGGTACTCGTCTTATCACACCCGGACGACGTGTCAACGAAAAAGTGCGTCTTGGAGGGGGCTTTTTTTCCTCCAACACCCCGATCATTAGTTCTTCTCGATAAACACATTCTGTCCCCCCGGATGATTAATTTCAGAAATCCAATATTTCGCTAAGCTTGATACCAAATTTTCGATTCAGATAAATATTAATAAATTCCATTATGGTAGGTTTGACGGGTTTTCTGACAAGGCTCATGTTCGCCTGTCGCGGTGTTCTGCCACCTTTATGAACATTGCAGTTTCTGCAACAGGCCACCACATTAGACCATTCGTTGGTTCCCCCCTGGACTTTTGGAATCACATGGTCAAGGGTCAAATCTGCCGGGGCATGTTCACGCCCACAATACTGGCAGACGAAAGAGTCTCTTATCATTATATTTTTCCGGGAGAAAGGCACTTCTCGTCGATACATTTGACGAATGAATTTCAGTAGCCTGATCACGGCTGGAACTCGAAACGTCCGGCTTACCGTTCTGACGACACGGTCTGAATCCTTAACGACTTCCACTTTCCCATTGAACAGCAGAAGCATTGCCCGCTGCCAGGAAACAAGACCCATAAACTCGTAACCAGCGCTCAGCACAATCACAGTGTCAATAGACGACATTGCTCCCGGGTTCCTTTCGGTTGACAAAGTTCACAGTAAAAGGATGCGCCCCAAGATACCGTTTAACAAGCTCAGCTCAATTCTGTCAATACAGTGGGCCAAAAGTTTTCAATAGCATGAACACCCTACCATAAGCCTACGATTGGGGCTCCAGCATTATCTTGTGGCCTGTCAGATCAATTTCCACCAGTCTTGCTTTCAGGGTCAAAGTTTCTCCAAAGATGCTTTTGAGAAAAACACCTCCAGGTTCGGGGCGAATTGAACCTACACTCTCCATTATCAGTTCCAGTCTTCCGTCCTTCGCTAGAAATGCGTTGGATTCACACATTTATTGTCTCCTGAGTAAACAGAATTAAATTGGTGTCAGCGTCTCCAAAATTATTGATCAAATCTTTCCGATGATCAAATGAGAAATTTGTTTGGTCATTTATCCCCATAGCCTGACAGCGTGGGTTGGGCATTTTTTGTGGCATTCCAGACAGCTTATGCATTCTTCAGGTCTGGTGTCGAAAACACCGTAGCTCTCTGACTTGGGAGTGGTTTCCATGGGGCAGAGTTTGTTGCAGGCGCCACAATCAACACAGGTTTCTTTTCGCTCCGGAAAGATTACCGCAAACCTGTTAAAAATTGACAGGCAGGCGCCCAGAGGACAAAGAACCTTGCAAAAAAATCGTCTGTGTCCCATAGCGAGAATAACAATAGTAAAAAGTATGGCAAGCCGCATCCCAAGATGGGCAATGTTGGTAGTCCCGTTTATGACCGCCCAAGGAACGGCCGATTCTATGGTCCCTACGGGACACAGGCGGCAGAAATATAGTGATGACTCAGGAGTCAGATAGACTGGAACCGCCACTACAAGTCCTGCAAACACGCCGTATTTAATAAATCTGAACCATGATGGAATGCTGAACTTGATGTAAGGGACCTTGTAAAGCAGTTCTTGCAGAAATCCAAAGGGGCATGCCCAGCCACATAGTAGTCTGCCTATGGTTAAGCCTGCGATGGCCGTTAATCCGATTACAGAAAGGGGAACCAGGCCCAATGCCGAAAATTGTCCGATTATCCCCATTGGGCAGGCGAATATCGACGTGGGACAGGAATGGCAGTTCAAAACCGGGAAGCAGATATTGTGCCACTGAAAAAGTCCAATGTTGAAAAGAGCGGCAAACGCGAGCTGAACTTTAAGTCTGATTTTTTCCAATTTTATATCCCCTGTAGTAATTAAGACTTGAATCAATGTTGTCCCAACACTTGGGACTCAACTAGATTCAGGTGGGGCAGGGCATTCGCCCTTTCAGCATTCTCAGGTCGGGGTAGTTGGAAGTGAGCTTGCCGTCCTTATACCTGCTGATACCTTCAAAAGTCATGGCATTGACCACTTCAGGTTCAGTGAACCATTGTGACTGAGCTTCAAATTTGTTGTCCGAGCCTTCATAACCGGGAATTTTTATCGTTATGCCAACATTTTTAAGTTTCTCAAACTTCTCGAGATTATCATAGACAAGGAATTCCCTGAAGAAACCGCCATATACTGTAGCTGCGATGCTCAATGAAAACAGGATCAACCAAAAAATTCTTCGTACCATGAGGTCTCCCTTCCCAAACGCCAGGCTATCAAACACTAAACCAACACTGCCTCTGCAAGTAAAAATTTTCAGAACCGTTTCTAGCAAATCAGTTTGACCTTATACAAGGTCTCGTGAGATTAAATGGCCATACGCCCCATTAAAACGCGCAGCAGATCTTTAACCAGTAACGGAGCCCAAAGATGTTGATCAAACCCACACTGTTCGTTATATCAGCCCCATCGGGCGCCGGTAAATCGACATTGATCAGGAACATCAAGCCATTATTCCCGGACATGCGCTATTCTATATCATGCGCGACGCGACCTCCACGCAAAGGGGAAATCGATGGTGTCAGTTATTACTTCATAAGTGAATCCAAATTCAAGAGCATGTCCAGGGCAGGAGAATTTCTGGAGTGGAAAAACGTGCATGGGAACCTTTATGGAACTCCACGCCAACCTGTTTCGGATGTTCTCAGCGCCGGCGGCAGGATGATAATGGATATCGACGTGGAAGGAGCCCGTGAGGTTTTTATGAAGATCCCCGAGGCGGTAGGGATTTTCGTAAACGCGCCAAGCCTGGCTGAACTCGAAAAGAGGCTGAGAAAGAGACGTAGCGATTCAGAAGAATCCATTCGAGTCAGGATGCTGAACGCATACCATGAAATGAGGATGGCTGACCTATTCAAATACAGCATTGTAAATGACGAACTCAATGTGGCTGTAAGGGAGCTTGCAGAAATTATCAGGAAAGAATCAGAGGCAAATACGGTTTAGCTACCTTCGAGGCGCATGCCCTACCAATATATCTAGTTCATGTGGCTTGTTCTGCCGCAGCACTGTTACACGGAGTGTCGATCCTGGCCTCAAGCCTGACACAATAGTGGAAAGCTCCTGCTGGCTTCTTACAGGCCTGTTTGCGGCCCTGATTATGAGGTCACCCCGTTTCAAGCCGGCGTGCTGAGCCGGAGTGGAGGACATGACTTCATCGACAACTACACCCCTTGAGATATTAGGACTGGAGCCTGGAAACTCTGATGTGTCGGTATCATCGACAAAAAGGCCTAGCCAGCCACGATTTCCATCTGCGCAGTCTGGCTTCAATTCCATCAGTTCACGGATGAAATTTGCTGGTATGGAAAATCCGATTCCCTTCGCTGTTGAAATGATGGCCGTGTTCACTCCAATGACCTCGCCCGCCATATTGAACAGTGGTCCACCTGAATTGCCAGGATTTATGGATGCGTCAGTCTGTATGAAATTGTCGTCCGGCCCAAAACCGAGGAAACGGCCTTTACCACTCACTATTCCAATTGTCACTGTTCTTCCCAATCCGAAAGGGTTACCAACCGCAAGTACCCATTCCCCAACCTGAACCCTGTCGGACTGCCCAAGAAAGACCTCAGGGATATCCGGCGGACTGTCTACCTCAAGAAGCGCCAGGTCAACCCGCGGATGAACGGCCACCACTCGGGCATTCAGGACCTTACCTGTGGAAAGGGTCACAGAAATCCTTTCCGCAGATTCGACGACGTGCGCATTCGTCACAATATGCCCGTTCCTGTCACAAAAAAAACCGCTGCCTATACTGTCGGTTTCTAAAGAATTCATTATGCCGGGCCTGGAGACTGAGGCATCCCTCGACATTTTGTCGTAGGAGGTTTTTTCAGATCGCGCGCTCGAAGAATTTCGCTCGATTGATATGCTGACCACAGACGGGGACAGATTCTTGATGAGGTCTACCAGGTCAGGACAGCCATTCTTGATTGACGGAAGTTTCTCACCCTGCATGGCCAAGGCGAGTTGAGACATGCAAATAAAAACAGCAAGCGCCAGCGTGAAGCGAATTATGTGGTGGTAGATCAAAACGGCAATTCTCAACTTAAAAAATTGAAAACCGATCACGCGCTTCGATCTACCAGAATAACATCTCTATGTCAACTTAATGTATTTACAATATCATGAATAAAAAACCTTATGTTTTAAATCATATTAAAGCCTGGAGATCCTGTTATAACAGTAGTAGCAATTCGCGTACTATCTTGGCCGACAGGATTGAACTCATTCCCGATGGGTCCAAAGAAGGATTTAATTCAACCACGTCCGCTCCGATCAGATCTATGGACTTCAACATTTTGAAGAACCGTTCAAGGTCGGAGTAAAACCACCCTCCGGCCTCAGGATTGCCAGTTCCCGGGAGGCAGGCTGGGTCCATAACGTCAAGGTCCAGAGTCAGGTAGACCTTGCCACCCTGGAGGCGATTGAGAATGTAACGCTCTGAGCCTCTATCCCACTGGTAGAGAGTTTCGTTTTCTTTCATCCACAGGAATTCCTGCTTCGTTCCCGACCTGATCCCGAGTTGAATGAGGCGGTCCGGACCAATGATATCAGCAACTTTGCGAATGACAGTAGCGTGACTCAGTGGGGCGCCCTCATATTCAGTCCGAAGATCCGTATGAGCATCCAGATGTATGACGAAGAAGTCCTTGGAAAATTTGTTGAAGGCGCGAATAATCGGAAGAGTTATCGTGTGCTCGCCTCCAAGCGCTAGAGGCTTGCCTCCATCATTAATTAATTCCGAACAAAACGATTCAATTTCATCCAGTCGCCTACTAAGGTTCTTATCGGAGAAGTTAATGTTTCCAAGATCTGAGAATCCGAAATCAAGCAGGTCTCTATCCAGGAAAGGTGAATATGTCTCAATTGAGTCTGAAACTTCTCTTATTGCGTTTGGTCCTTTGTCCGAACCGGATCTGTATGTAGATGTCTGGTCAATTGGGCACCCAAAAATGGCAGGTCTTCCCTTTATGGTTCTATCACCGTGGCTCTCCAGAAAACTTACAGGATTCATTTCCATGCTCCGAATTTAATCAATTTGATTGGAAATAATGAGGCGGATCTGGAGCAGTGAACCGTTGTTCAGACGCTCAAAATCCGCCTTTTATATAAAACATTCGATCAGTCAGTAGCCCGTGGGCCGGTTAATTTTTTATTCCCGCCAACTTCTTGACAAACTGAGGGAGGCTGAAAGCAGCCGGGTGTATGGCTCTGTTGTAGTATTTTAGCGATCCAAGCACGTCATCAGGAATAATAAACCTATCAACTGAAATGTTTTGTGTATCGTTCAGGCACATTGTAAACGACCACATGGCCCCAGGGTAGCTCGGAATAACTGCCAGATAGGGTTTGACATTGTCTGGGCCAAATACTGAACGAAGCTTTTCAACCGTTTCACTGAACACATCTGCCATGAAAATCGGGCTTTCTGTCTGGAAAACGGCCATTCCACCTTTTCGCAGCCCATTCTTTATCGACTGATAAAAAGAAACCTCGTAAAGGGCCTTGCCTGGTCCTATCGGGTCGGTGGAATCTACGAATATGGCGTCGAACTGATCCGGACGGTTTGCCACAAAGGCCGCTCCATCCTCAAAAGCGCATCTGGCTCGGGGATCATCGAGCCCGGAAGAAACTTCTGGAAAGAACTTGCGACATGAGGTGGTTACCATCTCATCTATTTCGCAAAGGGTTATTTCCCTAAGGGAGTTGTATTTCACCAGTTCAGTTACGGCCCCACCGTCCCCACCGCCAATCACAAGGGCGGCCTGAGGGGCGTTGAGGATGCTCATTGCCGGATGAATCAGCATTTCATGATAAATGAAAGTGTCCTTTTCAGTGACCATGAAACAACCGTCTAGGACCAATATTCGGCCCATGGCCGGTGTGTCATAAATCTCTATCTTCTGAAAGGGACTCTGGGCCTCGTATAATTTGGAAGAACATTTGAGACCAAACGACGATATCCCACCATAAGCCTCTACGAACCAGCCATCAGGATTTATTGACATAGCACCACCGCAGCAAAAACCGCCCCTATTCTCTGGACACGAATAGTGGCTGAAATACTCTTGATCTCTTTGATCTTTCTCTTTCTTATGGTTTCCATACCTTCCATGACCATGTCTCTGGCAGCTTTCTCACAGTCCTCCGGGCCACCGATTCTCGAACACTCCATGATCAGACCAGATTCCAGAGGATCCTCAGGAATACCAACTGCAACAGCCGCGGAAATTATTTGGCCTGCGACGTCTGAACATCTATCACCATATGCAAGCGGCACAAAAGATCCTCGGACCAGAGGATGCTTGTCGACCAGAGTGGCGCCAGGAGGAAGGATGCTGCTCATTTTTATCAGA
>CALDNG010000100.1 GCA_937915285.1 uncultured Desulfomonile sp.
GGTGACTGCGTGGGAGAGTAAGTCGTCGCCGGGATAAAAATTACCCTCGTTTCTCTTGGAACGAGGGTTTTTATTTGATGCGCACTTGTGTTCCAGCTTATCCCTTTTATCGCATTATTTTTGCGCTTCTATTTTTGTATTGAATTTTCTGGTAAGGGTCTTCTCACCAGACATTTCCAGATAGATTATTCTCATATCCATTTTTAATGCCGGAGGAATTATGAAGACTCGTACTATTGGGCCAGGTGACGATGTTGAGGCCTGGTGCACGAAATGTCAAATGGATCTGAACCATCGAATTATTGCCGTGGTTGATGGTAGACCGAAACGGGTTATATGCCTTACCTGCAACAGCCATCACAACTACCATCCGCCAAAGACGCTTGGGGCTGCGCCGAAGAAGACTCGAGTTGTCAGCGCTCCGCGTGCCCTTAAACCTGCCCTGAAAAGTACTGAGGCGGTGGTTCGTTCCTCGAGTGAATGGAAAACCTTCATGAAGGACTATGACGAGTCTTCTCCCGTCAAGCCATATAGCATATTCTCGGGCTTTTCTGTTTCTGAATTTGTGGAACACCCGGTATTCGGTCTTGGTAAAGTTATTGAGCTTGCTGGCGCTCAGAAGATTACCGTCGTTTTCAAGGAAGGGCGTAAGACTCTCGTTTGCAACAAACCCTCCGTTTCAGATGAATAAAACTATTTTTACCTGTAAGGGTTTCTCAATGGCCTCGGCCTGATTGTGGCGTGACTTTCATGTCCGATAAACTTGATCACACAGCGCTGTTTTAGATTGATTTTAGACGCCATGGGCGTTACAATATTGGTGTCGAGGAAAGTATATGAAAAAATACTATGCGCTTGTTTATATATGTTTAGTCACTTACCTGGCGATCGGCGCCATGCCCGCTTTTGCTGAGGATTTTCCGGCGAAGCCTGATCAGACTCAGCAGGCGACGCGTCCAGCCTCACCTAACCAGCCGTTTTACGGGTATGTTCCTCCTCCCCCTATCCGCCACACCTGGCCAGGTGGGTACAAGGTCATTTTTCACGAATTAGTGGATACCCTCGCGGAACATATGCTCGGCCAGTACTAGCCTCCATTCCTCTTTGATCCACTGGTTTTTCGAATCCTTTTCTCGCTCCTGTCATCTCTATGTATAAGAACAGAATGCGGTGGTTCTTAACCGAGACAAAGGAGGTCCGCCATGTCTCTTCAAATAATATCTATAGGAAACTCTGGCGGATGTCAGGGACTGGATTTGAGTGATTTGGGCGCTTCCTGCACATCATGTGCTCCCAAGCTAGCGTTGAGCTATGAGGAGGAAGCAATTCTCGGGAGGATGCGTTCATTGAAAAATGAGGTCCGTCCTCTGGCGGCTAGACTAAAGTACCTGGAAGCGGAGATTTCGCGTGAGAATGGGTACCGGTTGTCAATCCTGCGCAGGGAATCAACCGACCTAACACAACAGTTGGAAGACCTCCGGGAATCGTGGAGGCAGTGGTCCGTTCGACTTGATGACGCTACCGAGAGGAAGCTGATACTCCTGGGCCATAGAGAGCCTCCTGCTGGTTATGTAGGACTGAATTAGATCCTTGATCCCTGGCTCATGAGAGTTATAGGATAATTTCAACTAATCCACTTGGATGACCTTCCAAAACCTGACCGATTATCGAGGCGCATCCGTTATGCGCCTTTATTGTTTCAAGAATTTCCCGGGACTTTTCGGGCGGGCTTCCGATGAGAAGTCCACCTGAGGTTTGAGGATCAAACATCAGGTCGCTGGTTTCCAGCGGGACATCCTGGCCCACTGTTACCCACGGGGAAAAATGTTTGCGGTTGTTGTGGGCACCGGCTGGAATCAGTCCAAGGCGTGCGTATTCATCCGCCTGGGTCATTACCGGAACGCTCGACGCGTTGACCACTATTCTGCATGAACCGGCCCTGGCCATTTCTGCCAGATGCCCGGCTAATCCGAAACCTGTAATGTCGGTGCAAGCCTCAAGGCCGAACTGGACAGCAACCTCCGACGCGTCGCGGTTCAGCATGCACATGGACTGCTCCATTGCCCTTGCGGAATCGACGGACGCAAGCCCGGCCTTTATTGCAGTGGCTATTATTCCAGTCCCGATAGCCTTGGTGAGGATGAGCTGGTCTTTAGGTCTTAGACCTGAGTTGGTCATGACCTTTTCAGGATGGATTAGCCCTGTTACCGACAAACCGTATTTGGGTTCGTCATCCTCAACACTGTGACCACCAACCAGGCTAACCCCGGCTTCTTTCAGTATATCCAGCCCACCCCTGAGAATCTCTTTTAAAACCTCGATTCCAAGCCTCGCTATAGGGAAACATACTATATTCATGGCAGTGACGGGCTTGCCACCCATCGCGTAAACATCGCTCAGGGAGTTAGCCGCAGCCGCCTGGCCGAAGACATAAGGATCATCGACTATCGGGGTGAAAAAATCGAGCGTCTGGACAATCGCCAGATTGTCGGAAATTCTATAGACTCCTGCATCCTCGGATCCGCCAATACCCGTTATCACATTTAGATCGGAAGAGCGTCGTGTAGGGAAAGAGTGTAGATCTCGGTGGT
>CALDNG010000101.1 GCA_937915285.1 uncultured Desulfomonile sp.
ACTGCCATTCAAGTTTAAGCGCTGCAAAGAACTCTATTATTTTTGAACGCAAAGTCCTAGGCCGAGGGTTAAGCATTCTTACTACCTGCTGACTGATTGTAGAAGCCCCGGAAACTATCTTGCCGGTAGTGTAATAGCTGTATATCGCCCTTAAAGTGGCCAGGGGATCAAAGCCGAAGTGGCTGTAAAAACGTTTGTCTTCGGCTGCGACAACGGCGTTTTTCATCAATTGTGGAATTTGATCATGCTTCAACCAGATCAGGTACTCACCATGTTCATTAGGCTCGATCCTCAGAATGTTCCCGTTCCTGTCGACCAGAATCTGATTTGAGCCACTTCGCTGCTCATCAAGGGCTCTGATGTAGTTTGGACTCTTCAGGATTGTTATCAAGCCAACTGCAAAAATGGCTAGCGCAACTGATGCGGAAACTGCCAGGAGGATTTTGAGGACATGATGTTTCACAGGTTCATCACAATTCCATAGTTCAAGTCGTGTGTCTAGATGTAACACAAAATCGCCGTAAACTACTTTTGAACCTCTGTAAGTGGCTTAACTCTGAATTTCCCGGGATTTTCTCAAAAGATCTGTGGCATTGCAGACCACGTCAACCGTGTGGTCGATCTCATCACTTGTTGTATGCTTGCCGAGGCTAAATCTTATGGCCCCCTTCGCATATTCTAGAGGAACTTTCATGGCTTCAAGGACATGGGAAATTTTTACATGGTCAGAATGACAAGCTGCTCCAGCGGAAGCCGCTACATCTAGACCTATTTCCTCCAGAAGCCGATTAGCTTCAATATCCCTGAAGGAAACATTGAGCGTGTTGGGCAGGCTTTTTTCGATATGCCCATTAAACCTGATTCCGGAAATCCTGCTTCTAAAACCTTTTTCCAGCCTGTCTCGCATGGATTTCATGTGGAGAATATTTTCTCTAAGTTCAAGCCCTGCGATCTCGCATGCCTTGCCGAGCCCCACAATGCCTATTACATTTTCGGTGCCAGGACGTTTTCCCATTTCCTGACCGGCGCCATACATTAATTTGTCAAGCGTGAGCCCCTCCCTTATGTATAGCGCTCCCACACCTTTGGGCGCATATAGCTTGTGCCCTGCAACTGTAAGCATATCAACGCCCAATGTTTTAATGTCACAGGTTGTTTTCCCCAGAGATTGTGACGCGTCCGTGTGAAAGACAACTCCTCGGGATTTAGCTATCCGAGAGATTTCTTCAATGGGTTGAATTGAACCCACCTCGTTATTTGAGTGCATTATGGTTATGAGGAGGGTTTTGTCATTAATGTTTGATTCTACATCTGCGGGATCTACAATCCCTGATTCATCAACAGGAAGATAGATTGCCGAGACTCCCATGGTCTCAAGGAAACGTAAAGGTTCGAGAATGGCGGGATGCTCGATCGAACTCGTTATGACCCTTTTTCCTTCAAGATTCTTGCATCCCAGTGTTCCGAAGATCGCATAATTGTTAGATTCAGTTCCACCACTGGTAAAAATTATCTCAGAAGGTTTGCACCCAATCAGCGAAGCTACTTGACGCCTGGCTTTGTCTACAGCCCGTTTAGGCTCGATACCATAAAGATGGGAACTCGAAGGATTCCCGAAATCCCGTTCCATGAATTGTCTCATGGCCTCGATCACTTCAGAATCGAGTGGGGTAGTGCCGTTATAATCCATGTATATCGGTTTTTTCATGGGCTTACTCTTGCATTGAAAAATCCTCGAGGACCGTTGCTAACCTCTAAAGGGCATCAGTGGGCCTCAGAAGTTTATTACCAAATCTTTTTAGCCAGGGTTCTCGTCCCCGGACCTTGGAACCCTTGTAAAATACTAACGGTTTTGCCCAATACTCAGCCGTCGCTCCCGCTTATATGGAGGAGACATTCATGATGTCACGTTTCTGTTTAAAAATACATTAAGTCAGGTAAAAATGTCACAAAAGCCGGGAAAAATACCATCATGGCTGTTCCGACAATCAGGGCTATTAAAAATGGCATGGCTCCCATGAAGATGTCCTCCAGGGGAACACTTTTGTCAATCCCGTTCACGACGTAAACATTGATACCCACCGGTGGTGTAATTACTCCCATTTGGGTCACCAGCACAATGATTACCCCAAACCATATCGGATCGTAACCCAGGTCGGATATAACCGGGTAGAAGACCGGAATGGTCAGCATTATAAGCGCCAGGGCGTCTATGAAGCATCCACCGATTAAATAGACCAGAATGATCATGAACACTATCGCATAGGGTGGCAGGCTAAGACCTGCAATCCACGAAGCCAGATTGAAAGGTATTCTTGTCACTGCAAGGAAATGACCGAATACAACAGCGCCTGCTACCAGCAGCAGGATCATGCAGGAAGTTCTAACTGTTTCATAGCAGGATTTTACGAAGGCGTTCCAGGTCAATGTCCGCCTGATCAGACAGGTGACCAGAACTGCAAAGGCCCCTACCCCACCTGCTTCACCAGGGGTGAACCAGCCTACAAAAAGCCCACCCATGACAACAACGAATATTATCAGTGTGTCACTCAATTGCGATAGCGACCGAATCTTGTCCCTGGTCGAAACCCTTTCCCCAATAGGACCTTCTTGGGGCTCAAACCATGTGTAAACGTAAATCGCTACTACAAACAAGGCCGCTATGAGCATCGCCGGGATGATACCCGCTACAAACAGTTTTCCTATGGACTGCTCTGTGAGAATCCCATAAACGATCATTACTACGCTAGGAGGCATCAACATCCCGATGCTTCCTCCGGACGCCACAGACCCTCCGGCAAGACGATTGCCATAACCGTATCTTTTCATCTCCGGCAATCCAACGACTGCAAATGTAGCCGCTGTTCCCGGGCTTGATCCGGAAACAGTGCCGAAGGCCGTGCAGGCCGCCACCGTTGCAGTGGCCAAACCACCTCTCTGATGTCCCAGAAACGCGTATGCGCAATCGTAAAGTTTCTTTCCGATACCTGCGTTGAAAGCGAGTTGTCCCATCAAAACGAACATAGGTATGACCGTTAGTCCGTAAGACGAAAAGACATCGTAAAAGTCCCTGGCAAGGAGATTTAACCCGGCCTTGAATGAAATGATGTAACTGAATCCCAAAAAGCCAACCAGGGTCATGACATAAGCTACAGGCATTCTGGTAAAAAACAGCGCTACAAGGAGGACAATTCCCACAATACCTACTGTCGCTGGACTCATCCTTTTACCGCCTTCCCTACAAAACGAATGAGGTCACCGAACATGGCCACTGCCAGGCATGCAAAAGATAGAGAAACCAGGTAAATGAAGGGGCTCTTGGGTATCATGATTGTCATGGACACTTCTCCCTTGTTGGCCAGTTCAGCGGCATACAGCCACATCTGACGTGCGATGATCCCAAATAGCGCCATTCCAGCAATTGTGTTTATTGCGTCAACGATGGCCTGGGTTCTGGGCTTGAGCCTCTGAATCAGCAGATCTACCCCCACATGCCCTTGAGTCGCATGGGTGTAAGGCATTGCGAAGGCCAGGCAAAGCACTGCCAGAAAACCAATCATGTCCACTGCGCCAAAAACAGGATGTCCAAAACCTCGTAGTATTACCTCGAAACAGGTTATTAGCATCATTCCCACAAGAGCCATGCCGGAAATGAGCCTAAAAAGTTTGATGACCCAATCCAGAAGCCTTTCGAAAGTTTCCATCTCAAATTCCCTTAGGCGTAACTTTGAACCGGAATCCCTGATAACCGGATAAAGATCCAGCCCATCATTTCAAAATATTTTCATTCCAGCCTATTTTCTTTTTGAATCCAGAGCCTTTTGAGCCGTATCCAGCGCCTCTTGACCTGGCAGATTCTTAGCCTTCATCTCAGATACATAATCTACCAATACAGGCTGAACCGCCTCTTTCCACCGTGCCTGTTCAGCTTCATCCAGCGTTATTATTTCCTTTTTCCTGTCTTTTAGAAATTGCAGGCCTTCCTTATCGCTATCGGTCCATCCGGCGATGTGTTTCGGAATCCACTCCTCATTGATGCGGGTTATGGTCTCTTTTACATCATCGGGTAGGGCTTTCCATTTGTCCTTATTCATAACTACGAAGAAAGTAGTGGTATAGGCCGCCGGAAAACTCATGGTTGCGTAATCGATGACTTCTCCAAGCTTCCAGCCCTTATTTGACTCCAGAGGATAGAGCGATCCATCAACGACTCCTTTCTGGAGGGACTGGTAGGTTTCAGGCATTGGCTGGGCTACGGGGTTGGCTCCTAGCGCCTTGACTACCTTGGCGCTCGTTCCAGTGCTCCTTAGTCTGAGCCCCTTGATGTCCTCCAGCTTATTTACGGCCGTACCTTTAGTATGCAGAAGCCCTGGCCCATGGGCATGGAGATACATAACCTGGGTATCAGTTAAAGCTTTGTCCTTGAAATTTCCATATACTGCATTAGCGACAGCAGTCGCCTCCGCCGCGTCCTTATAGCCCAAGGGTAGATCTATGACTTCCATTATCGGGAATCTACCCCTAGTGTAACCAAGCACGGAAAACCCAATGTCCGAAATACCATTGACCACACCGTCATAAACAACATCGGCCTTTGTCAGGGTTTGTCCGGGATAATACTCCACCACCACCTTACCATTGGTCCTTTTTTCGACTTCCTTTGACCACTGCTCAGCAAGCTTGCTCTGAACGTGAGTAGCGGGAAAAAAGTTGCTGTAAGTTAGCTTGGTGGACTCTGCATCGGCCTGAATAATTACGCCAGGAGCCATGAAACCAAGACTGATCAAGAGAAAAGTCGTCCAAATGAGCTTAAAATTCATTTTCTCCTCCTGAATCCGCTTTTGTTAAGGGGCTTTTTGAATGTGTCCCGTGAGGTTGGTGGGAGTTGTCCCCCATTCAATACATCTAAAACTACCCAATTAACAAGCTTGAGTCAAAACATTCCGGTTTGAATGTTCATTTATTCTTGTCAAAATGACCTCAATAAGGCATTCCAGAAACTATAGCCGGTTTTTCTGCACAACATGCGCACTATCTGAAAGGGGCATTTTAGTGATTCAGCCCGTTCATAATTGCTAGCAGGAGAAAAGCGCCGTATTTCAATCTTGAGGTTTACAAACATGGAAACATCTTTTTCCAGTCCGATCGACCAACGGTATTTTGAAGATTATATTGAAGGCTCAGTTCACGAGTTTGGACCCATTGTGGCCGAGGAATCTGAAATGGTCTCATTTGCCAAACGCTTTGACCCTCAGCCTTTTCACACTGATGCCGAGGCAGGAAGAAAATCGATATATGGTAGTCTCATTGCGAGCGGCTGGTATTCGGCAGGCCTAATGATGAGATTGTTCGTGGACAATTACCTGTCGCACGTTGCCAGTCTGGGCTCACCAGGAGTTGATGAATTGAGATGGCTCAAACCTGTGAGGCCAGGAGACAGTATTTTCCTGAGGATCACTGTCACCAAAACAAAACGATCAAATTCAAAACCAGATCGAGGTTTAGTATATTCCTTTGTTGAAGCCCTAAACCAGAACTCGCAGGTGGTCATGACCATGATGGCCCTCAATTTTATAAGCCTCAGAGAGGGAATGTAGTCTGAACGCCGAGGAATTTCCTAATGAATTGAAAAATTAGGGGGAAGGGACAAAGGCCGGGCGTCTGATAGCTTATGTTCTCAGGCAGCGTCCAGTATATCCCTAACGGTTTTTAACATGAGATGTATGTCATAAGGCTTGTTTACAAAAGCCCTGGCGCCTTGATCCAGGATGTCTGACGGTGGGGCTGCATCCGAATAACCGCTGGCAATAAGTACCTTAACATCCGGATCTATCTCCAGAAGTTGCTCAAGACATCTCCTACCGCCCATCTGTGGCATTATCAGGTCTAGAATTACTAGGGAAATCCGAGCCTTATGGGCCCGAAATACCTCAAGAGCTTCAATACCGGTGCTAGCCTCAATTACTTCATAACCCATGGATTCAAGCAGTTCACGTAATAGATCCCGCATCTGGTTATCATCTTCGACTATGAGTATGGTTTCCTCTCCTGAATAGTAAGAATCGGCCACCTCTTTCTGACGATGTTTAAGCAACTCTTGCGAGGTAGGCAGATAGATACTGAATGTGGTTCCTATTCCAACCTCACTCTCGCAGATGATATGGCCTCCGTGGGCCTTCACTATCCCAAAAACGGTAGAAAGCCCTAGGCCGGTTCCTTTTCCTACCTCCTTGGTTGAAAAAAACGGTTCGAAAATGTGACCGGCGGTTTTAATATCCATGCCATGACCGTTGTCGGAAACCTTTATAACAATGTATTCGCCAGGATTGAGGCTAGAATATTTTTGGCAGAATTTTTCATCGAGGTAGGCGTTCCCGGTTTGTATTAGCAGTATGCCCCCATCAGGCATAGCGTCACGGGCGTTAGTGGCCAAATTCAAAATTACCTGTTCAAACTGTATTGGGTCCAACTCTATAATATGAAGGTTTTCATCAAGATTCATCCTGATGTCTATCATTCTTGGTATCGTTCGATACAATAAATCAGCGATTCTAAGCAGTTCAGTATTCAGATCTATAGATTCCAGACTTACAGGACTCTTCCGGCTGAAAGTCAGGAGTTGCTTAACCAGGTCGGCTCCATTTGAGGCAGCCTTCCTGATCGCTTTCAATTTTCTTGAATCTCTTGCATCAGGGTCGCGCTCATCCAGGAGCATGTCTGAATACCCGAGAATGATCTGGAGCAGGTTATTGAAATCATGAGCAATACCACCTGCAAGGGTTCCAACAGCCTCCATTTTCTGGGAGTGCCGCATCTGTTTTTCAAGTTCAACTTCCACTGATATATCACGCTTGATTGTAACCAAATTTGTTATCAAACCGTCATCGTCTGTGATCGGGGAGATTAAAACTGCTTCCTCGTAAGAAGTCCCGTCCTTTCTTGAACTTGTTATTTTGCCTTTCCAGGAACTCCCTTTATTCAGATTATCCAATATTTCCCTGCAGAGGGCTTCATCTTTTGAAAAACCGTTTATTTTTAGAAAATTTTCTCCGATTGATTCGATTTTCGAATAGCCGGAGCTTATTTCAAAAGCAGGGTTAACATAGTGAGTCTCCCCATTTGGACTGGCTATCACTATAGCCTCCTCCGACTGCTCTACAGCAGCAGCCAACATCATCCTCTCTTGTTCAACCTGCTTGCGGTCCGTGACGTCAATCCAGTATTGGATCAATTTTGTTATCTTGCGATCCTCATCATAAACGGGGTAAGCCCGATGATCAAAATAACGAATTTTCCCATCGGGCCCCTTGGTTTCCAAAGAACTGGCAGATGATCCTGTCTTTTTTATTTGTTCAAGGGTCGTGTCAAATTTTTGCTTGTCCAGGGTTTCCTGATCGTTGAAAGCCATCAGGCAACAATCGGATGAGGTAGACTCTCCGAATTCCGCCTTTGCCGCAGGATTGGATATCTCTATCTTGCATGTGTTCAGATCTATAACGCAAAACGGATGGGTCAGGGATTCCAGAATGGTATTCAGGAAAATACCCGCCCTCCTTAGTTCCTCGTCAGATTCTCTCTCGTTTCTGATAACGTCCCTAATCCTTTTTGCAATGAAGATTCCAAGAGCGCCTATTACAAATATGAAAGAAATGTAAGTCGCAGATTCTATAATCTCATAATCCCTCTTTCTCGCGCTGATGACCGTTTCCAGGTCCTTCAGCCGGAGGGCGCTATCATACAGGAGGTTGTTGGCGGTTTCCTTCAGCCTGTGAAACATGGGGATGGCTATTCTTAAATTGGTCTGTATTTCTTTGATCTGTTTGAAATAAGCCTCAGCGTCGCCAATTTTTCCCAAACGGGTCCGCTCTTCAAGGAGATTAACCAAAACTTCAAGCCGATTTTCCAATTCCGGCAGTTGAGGCCTCAATTCGATAGAAGCCAGAATGTAACGCTCGTCCGGATCTGGTTTGTAAACCAACACAGTTGATATGTTATCCGAATCCGGGGCGTTCAAGGCTGTGCTGGATTCAAAAAGACCGCCTTTTTCCAGAATATCAAGATCCCGTCCGACATTTGCCAATTGTTGTCGAAATTTATCGACCATTATGTTCAGTTCATAAAGCCCTGAAACAGGCGCAAGCTGAAAGAATACTGACTCCATGGAGTTTATTTCCGAAGCGACATGGTTTCCGATCTCCTGTCTGACCCTCTCGTTTGAAGCCAGGTTGTTCAGAGAGTCCGTAGCGTTTTGGAACGTGAGTCGAAGGCCGACAAGCCCCACCATTCCGCTAACAAACAAGATCAGCATTATTGCAAGTAAAACCAGGGCCCCAGAAGATTTGTGACGATTATCAGCCAATTGAATTGACTATCCTTTCATTCAGTCGCCCGGTTCAAAACCGAATTTTTTGAAAATGTCTCTGCCCAAATGAGAAATAGCAAGATTCATGAAATCCAAGGCCAGATCAGTGTTGGGTGAAGAGTTCAAAATCCCCAAGAGTAGCGGTGTCCTGGGCGCGTAATCTTCAGGTATGTCAAGGGAATCGATCTTTGTTGAGTTTTCAGGCCATTGGGTTGTCGCATACCAATTCAGTCCTACGTCTGCAACTCCCTCTGAAACAGCATTTGTAATATCTTTTGAATCGGTTGTAAAAATTGGATTGTTGGCGAGAACCTGTTTAAACAGGCCTGCCCTCTCAAGCACGGACTTTGCCTCCAATCCTATACTTCCTGTCTCAGGATTGGCTATGACCACTTTGTACTGCGGATTCGCCATAGATTTTAGTTCACCGGGGATGTTATTTGGGTTGTTCTTCCTGACAACCATGGTCGATCTGTTGAAACCAACGCAGACATTTCTTTTGCATAGACCATCCGCCATGCAGGAGTCCATATAAGAAGATTCTCCGGGTAAAAACAAATCTCCTTTCTGATTGAGCTTGATTGCCTTCAGTAAGTCGCCTGAACCCCCTTTGACAATTTTAACCTCACAATTGCGCCGCGTTTCAAATATATGCGCCAGCTCATGAACCGGCTTTATCATCGTAATCCCGCAGTAAATGAGGATCTCGGGAGTGGCCTGTCTTTTAGGTTCAGAGTGATTGCATCCTGATATCAATAACATGGCCACAATAAAAATTGATGAAAAGGCCAGGACATTTTTTACGCTTCCAGGCATCATCGGCGCTCCTACCCACGTCGGGACATCAAATCCGCGGTTTAGTCCTCACTCATCCAGTCATTGTGAAAAGAGAGACTGTCCGTGCAGACTACACCCGATTACGAACTCCACCATATTACGATGTTGCAATAGTTTACACCAAACACAAGATAAATTTGCAGGAAATAGTTTAATTTGGGGTAAGAGCGACATAGGGGATACTTCAGTCGGGTGAATTGCCCCATACTAACAGTTTGTTCCGGGTGTGACCTTCTGAGGCTTTGGGTCGGCCTCAAGCTACGGGCGGGGTGTCGCATGGTTGAACTTTCCCCTATCGTCTTGAGTTGTGGCTTATTCTGGTCTATTTTAGTTCAAGGATTCTACCCGGAGGATTACGGTTCATGGCTGGACTTGAAATTATAGAGGTTTCAGACAAGCGCTCGAGAAAGCAGTTCATCGACATCCCGTGGACTGTTTTCCCGAATGACTGCAACTATGTTCCTCCCCTAAAGATGGATTTCGCTAGGCTGATCAACCCTAAGAAACATCCCTACTGGGAATTTTCAAGACAGTCTCTTTACTTGGCCCTCAGAAACGGGAGTCCAGTTGGTAGAATAGCAGCCATTGTAGACACTCGCCACAACCAGAGCCACAATGAAAAAATGGGGATTTGGGGGTTTTTTGATTGCCTGGATGATGAGGAAGCGGCGACGGCTCTATTTAAAACGGCTGAGAATTGGGTTAGATCTCAAGGTATGGAGTTCATCAGAGGTCCACTCAATCCTTCCACAAATTACGAAATAGGTCTGCTCATCGACGGTTTTGACTGTCTTCCTGCCCTTATGATGCCATGGAATTTTCCCTATTACATGAAGCTGGTTGAAGCCAACGGATATGTCAAGGAAAAGGACTTGCTGTCGATGCGGATTAACAAAACGGACCCGTTGTCCCCTAAAATAGAAAGACTTGCCCAGCGGATCAGAAAAAAGACCAAAGTAACGGTGAGACCTTTTTACAAGAACCAATTCTGGAATGATCTCAGGTTGATGATTGAAATATATCATGACGCGTGGAGTGACAACTGGGGTTTTGTCCCTCTTAGCGAAAATGAGATTAAAGAAATGGGCAGAAACCTGAAACGGGCAATCGAACCGGACATGATCTTTTTCATTAATTACGCCGACGAACCAGTGGGGGTGGGCATGGCGCTGCCGGATTTCAATCCACTGCTCAAGGAATTCAACGGTGTGATTAAACCTGTTGGAGTTTTTAAATATTTGTTTAGGAGGAAATATGTGCTAGGGGCCCGAGCCTTGTTGGGCGGAGTGAGAAAGAAAGTCCGAAATCTAGGCTTGCCTGTCATCATTTTTGATTATTTTAATCAGCTTCTCCGAAATGACGTCAGGATAAATTACCTGGAAATGGGCTGGAATCTGGAAGATAACGATGCCATCAACAAATTTGAGTTGGCAATGGGGGCGCATATCCGTTCACGTTATCGTATTTATCGCAAGAATTTTACCTGAAAATTTAGGCGCTAATGTAGTCAATTTTCGGGAAGACAACCTGGCCTATAAAAGAGCCAAGAAAGATGGCCTGACCATTTCTAATTTTGCAGGCCATTAATTTTTCAAGGAATTGCAAAAATTGAAAGCTTTATTAATAAATCCTAAGTTTCCACGCTCGTTCTGGACATCCCAGGAGCAACTCAGGTTCATGGGGGCAAAGGCTGTGACGCCGCCTTTGGGCTTGATTACCGTTGCTGCCATGCTTCCGAAGGGGTGGGACATCAGACTGGTCGATCTGGAGACTCAACCTCAATCAGCCCTGGACCTTGAATGGCCTGACATCATAATGATATCCGGTATGCTGATACAGAGACAAAACCTCCTTGAACTTATCAAAGAAGCCAAAAACAAGAACAAGAAAGTTGTAGTGGGAGGACCTTATGCCACTTCCCTGTCTTCAGAAGTTCTTGAAGCCGGATGTGACATGCTGGTTATCGGTGAGGCTGAGAACACAATAGACAGGCTCCTTGCTTCCATTAGGGCAGGAAGATTTCAGGGCGTTTTCGAAAACCCCGAAAAGCCGGACTTGTCAACTTCTCCAATACCGCGTTTTGATCTTCTAAATATTGATGATTACAACACATTATCAGTTCAGACATCTAGGGGTTGCCCTTTTGATTGCGAATTTTGCGATATAGTCAATCTCTATGGCGCCAAACCCAGATATAAAAAACCTGGACAGGTAATTGCGGAACTGGAAAAGATTTACAAGCTTGGCTGGCGTAAGAACATTCTGATCGCTGACGACAATTTCATAGGGAGCAAGAAGCATGCTAAATCCTTGTTAGAGGAGCTTACTCCCTGGATGAAAAATCATGGCAGTCCATTTTCGTTTTGGACCCAGACATCGGTAAATCTCGGACAAGACATCGAACTGATAGACCTGATGACCGAGCCTAATTTCTCATCCGTTTTCGTCGGGATAGAATCCCCGGATGAAGATGTCCTGGCTGGAGCCCATAAGTATCAGAATATCAAAAATCCATTGATGGAATCGCTGCTCAACATAAACCGAAACGGATTAACAGTACTGGGCAGCTTTGTGATTGGTTTCGATGGAGAAAGAACCGGGGCTGGAAAGCGAATATCCAATTTTGTGAAACAAACCAACATCCCTATCGTGATGTTGAACATGCTTCAGGCAGCCCCAAACACGAAACTGTGGGATAGACTGCAAAGTGAAGGTCGTCTGTGCGATTCAAAAACCACCGGAAACTCCACTACCAACATCATGAATTTTATTCCATCAAGAACTGAATCTGAGATTATGGAAGAATTCGTATCCGCATGGGACGAAATTTACGAACCATCCAATTTCCTGACAAGAGCTTATAACTACTACCTGAACATGCGCCCTACCCGTCGCGCCTCAGCCCTAAAACAGGGAGCCTCACGCTCACTAGTTCCCAAACACTGGAGACCACTTAAGCAGGAACTCAGGGATGTGGTGAATTTTGTCCGAATATCATGGAGACAAGGAATAAAATCTCCCGCCCGCCGGCAGTACTGGAAACAAATTTTTGGCATGTGGAAGAGAAATCCCAGCAGATTTGTTCAGTATATTGTGGCCCTGGCTATGGCCGAAGACATGTTTATACTTCGAAAGACCATACTCGATGATTACAGAAAGAATAAAAAGACCAGCCTGACCTGCTGAATCGAAAAACAGTTTATCCAGAGACAATTAAAGGGAGACAGCATCGCTGATCTCCCTTCCAGAAGGCGGCAAGACAAATTCGCCCGGCAATTGTACTTCCACGTCTCTCCAAAATTGGCGCAACTTCAAGTTGGCTCCATCCGCCTCCCAAGTTCGCAACCAATTCACTCAGCTAATAACAATGACCGCAGAGCATTCACGGGGAATAATTGAATAAGAACCATTTGCAATAAATAAATAGTATTCTAAGCAACCCCCATTGTCAAGGCCTATGAATCGAAACAGAAACAATTATTGCTGGCAGGCAAAAAGGAAAGTAAAAACTATGACTTAGTCAAATACGCATGGATTGTTTGAAGACATGAGACTCAAGGCCGCCCTGACTATGGTCTCATCTCGCTGCTGAAAATTTTTAAGGAATGGTTGAGGTTTTCGAGTTCTATTTTTAGGGTCTCAAAAGCTTCATAGGCCCTCGACAGATCACCGGACCTACCTATTGTCTCCAGTTCCAGTGCTGCCTGAAAAGCGAGGCCTTGTTCGAAATTCCCCAGGGAGCCTTTGAGGAAGTGGGCAGATTCACATACTTTTGAAGCATCGTTTGACTCAATGGCGCGCCTAATAGAATCAAGACTGTCCGGAGCCATGTCAAGAAACGTGTCGATGATTTCGACCAGAAGATCCGTGTCGCCGTAAACCTTGTCCAGCAATTCTTTCCTATCCATACCTTTTTTCTTTCCCATGCTGCCATAACAGGCTGTTTTTCAAGCCTCTTGGCTCAATTCCGAAAGATACCGGGGAATAAGCCCTATTAAATCCGTGGCCAATACTGGATGTAACCCCTGCTCCAAAACTATCCTGTCAGCGACCATACCGTGAAGAAAGACCCCAAATGTGAGTGTTTCCTGTACGGTCAGTCCTTGAGCCAACAACCCACCGATGATACCGCTCAACGCGTCGCCCTGACCGCCGGAAGCCATCCAACAGTTGCCGGAGGAATTTACAAATATCTGCCCGGATGGAGAGGCTATTATGGTTGCTGCGCCTTTGAGCACAAGCCATATGTTCCATTCATTTGCGAATTTTCTGGCTATGTCGATTCTGTTTTTCTGAATCTGTTCGGTGGAAAGACCGGTAAGCCTTGCCATTTCACCTGGATGAGGAGTGAAAATGACATTCTCTGAACGCTTTTCCAATATTTCTAGATTACCAGTGATACAGTTGAGTCCATCAGCATCCACAACTACAGGGCATTCCGATTCAAGCAAGATCGTCTCAACTATCCGGGTGGCCGATGGCGAGACTGAAAGCCCTGGTCCAACAATTATGCAATCCTTTCCAATCAGCGACTGTTTTACTCCGGATACGGAATCCTTGGTCCATTGACCTCTGGAGTCACTTTGAACACATACCGTCATTTCTTCGGTAAGCTTGTTTTCGAAAATCTGATTGAGAGCTTCCGGCGCTGCCAATGTGACCAGACCGGCCCCAATTCTGGAAGCTGCCCTCGCCGCCATCACTGGCGCTCCAGTTTTTCCGGGAGATCCGCCTACCACTAGCGCATGACCGTAAGTTCCCTTATGAGCGTTCTGATCCACACGCAGGTTAAAATAGGCTTTTGCATCAGAACGGCCGACCAGTTGAGCTGGAGGAGGATTTTTCTCAGCCAACGAACGGGGAATGCATATGTCGATGACTCTAACATCTCCACACAGGTCTTTACCGGGATGTACTGCCATACCCAGTTTCCGAAAACCATATGTAACGGTTAAATGAGCCCGGACAGCGCATCCCATGATTTGTCCGGTGTCAGAGTTGAGCCCGCTGGGAATGTCCACTGAAACGACATAACCCTGACTTTGGTTGACAAGATTGATGGCTTCCTTGAAAGGAGAGCGAACTTCGGACTTCAATCCCGTGCCCAGGATTGCATCGATCAGAATGTCGCTTTGCATCCAGTGCATGGCGGCTTCTGAATCCGGCGGTGAATCCGAAAGCTCTATTATCGATCCACCCATGGCCGATAGTATGTTCAGGTTAGTCAGAGCATCCCCACGTGTCCTAGACCGTGGGGATAACAGATAAGTCTTTACGTTAGCGCCGTGATTAATAAGATATCTGGCGATTACGAATCCGTCTCCGCCGTTGTTACCCGGACCAGCCAACACTGACACTTTAAGGCCGTCCAGGCTCAGGCCAAAACGTTCCGCTATTTCAAGGAATGTGGACCTCCCGGCATTCTCCATCAGAACAACGCCTTGAATACCAAAGACGTTTATGGATGCGTTGTCGAAAGCCCGCATCTCGTCAGCCGTGACAAGATATTCATACATGTACCCACAAACCTCTAAAAATCTCTACCGATTTTTCCGATTTTTTGACCCACCCCTGATATCATCCGGCCTAATTTCCCTGAATTAACTCGACAAACCGGTAACCGAGATCATGCGATCAGGCCTTGTCTGTCTGAAGGAAATCGCAGGAATAACCTGAGCAGAGCATGTTGTATCGGCCAATCTGCTCAAGGGTGATAAGCCCTTTAAGTTCCCCATGATTAAGGATGGGCACAGCCTTGCTGTTTGAAGATTGCATCTTCTGAAGAATATCGGTCATGGCTGTTTGTTCGTTTGCCGTAGGGAAATCCCTCACCATAACGTCGGAAATCAGTGTTGAAGGTCCGGACTTGTGAAGGGTTTCTACTATTGCTTCCCTTGTCACTAGCCCTATCAGCCTTCTATCGTCCATCACCGGGAAGTCGCTCTGGAATCCCTTGCAAAATCTTATTGCCGCATCTGCGACTGTTTGTTGAGGACTGAGCGTGTGCAGTTCAGTAATCATGGCGTCCTGCGCCCGAGCGCCACCAAGAGCTACCATGATACCCATTTGACGTTCCTCGGTCTCTGCGCCAAGGTAAACAAACAGGGCGATGAGAATCATGAAGAAATTTCCTGAGAGAATCCCCAGAAAAAACATGGCTATGGCGAAAACCTGACCTATGCCCACAGCTATCT
>CALDNG010000102.1 GCA_937915285.1 uncultured Desulfomonile sp.
TATGTCGAGAAACACGACGTATCCTGCCTCAAGCTTCTGGGTACGGTGGGTGAGCCGATTAATCCCGAGGCTTGGCGTTGGTATTATCATTATGTTGGGCGCGACTGGGCTCCGATTGTTGACACCTGGTGGCAGACGGAAACCGGGGGACACATGATGACTCCTCTACCAGGTGTTGGCCCGATCAAACCTGGATCATGCTCATTCCCGTTTTTTGGTGTTGAGCCGGTGATACTTGATCCTGACACTGGTGTTGAGGTGGAAATTCCGAATCAGGAGGGCGCTCTTTTCATCAAACGCCCGTGGCCGGGAATGGCAAGGACGGTCTACGGCGATCATGACCGTTTCATTGAAACATATTTCAGCAGACTTCCTGGGCTTTATTTCACCGGTGACGGCGCCAAGAAGGATGAAGACGGTTATTACTGGATCATCGGCAGGATAGATGACGTCTTGAACGTATCAGGGCACAGGCTTGGAACTGCGGAAGTTGAATCCGCCCTGGTGCTGCATCCCATGGTAGCCGAGGCGGCTGTTGTTGGTTTCCCGCACGAAATAAAGGGCCAGGGGATCTACGCATTCGTTACCCTGAACACCGGTGTCGAGAAATCGGATGCGCTCAAGAAAGAGCTTGTTCAGTTGGTCAGAACACAGATAGGTCCAATAGCAAGCCCGGACGCCATTCAATGGGCTGATGCCTTGCCCAAGACCAGAAGTGGCAAGATCATGAGACGTTTGCTTAAGAAAATAGCAGCCGGGAATGTGGAGGAATTGGGTGACGTGTCCACTCTCGCCGATCCAACCGTGATGGAGAATCTTGTCAAAGACAGGGTAAAAGCATGACGTAGCGGTTGTTGACTGAAAAGACGGGTGAGACCCTCAAAGAGAAAACGACTCTGGCGGGTCTCACTCCAACCCAGCAATACGTTTACCAGAAAGGTTTTCCTGGAATTTTTTCAAAACATTTATCGGAAATCTTTCAGGTGTTTATGTGGTTGATCATTGCGCAACCCTTGATTTGAATGGCCCTGATGTTGTAAACCATATAAACGTCGCAAGGAATTGAGTGTGACTTCTTTCAATATGACCTCTGTCAACAAGTCCGGTCCTTACGAGAAATTGAGGTGAATGGTGGCTTTTAAGGTAGGGGTAGTTCGGGATACCAGGTACCTTGAACACAAGCCCGGTCTGATACATCCTGAGAGTCCCAGTCGTTTGAGAAGCGTTTACCGCATGCTCGACAGAGAGTTCGCGGACAAACTTGTCTACCTGGAGCCTCAGACTGCCACCCTGGAACAGATTGAACTGGTTCATACGCCAGGATATGTCAAACTTATACTGTCTACGGCTGAAAGGGATTTCACCACCCTGGCTTCAGACACTTTTGTAAGCTCAAAATCCTATTTGTCGGCCTGGCTTGCGGTTGGTGGATGCATAAAAGGCATAGATGCTTTGTTCTCTGATCAGGTGAGAACCTGTTTTTGCCTATGTAGACCACCGGGGCATCATGCGCTTACGCATCGGGCCGGTGGATTCTGTATCTTTAACAACCTTGGGATAGCAGCAAAATATGCGATTCAAAAATACGGGCTGGAGAGGGTCCTCATAGTCGACTGGGACATTCATCACGGGAACGCAATACAGGACCTTTTTTATACAGATAACAGGGTGTTGTATTTATCTTCACATTACATGGGCTGGTATCCGAACACAGGTGACTGGGAGGAGACGGGGTCTCTCGCCGGAAAAGGATACAACGTAAATATTCCGGTGCCCAAGGATTTGGACGATGATGACATCATCCACATCTATCGAGAAGCGCTTACGCGTGTAGTAAAGAAATACAAGCCACAACTCATATTGGTTGCAGCAGGTTTTGACGCTCACAAGAACGATCCTCTAGGGCGAACGAAATTGACAGAGAAGGCGTATTACTGGTTGACTCAGTTAATCCTCCAACTGAGTGATTCGGTGAGGAGCGCTCCAGTGCTGTTTTCACTCGAAGGCGGCTATGACAATTACGCTTTGGCTGTTTCCGTGAAAGAGGTGTTCGCCAATCTGGCTTTTGCAGGAAGAAGGGAGCGAATACCTGCCACAAACTCTGTGAGGGCCATGGAAGTAATAGAAAAACTGCAAAGCATCCATAGCAAATATGGTGTCTGGACCAAGTGACAACCAGAAAATAGTTGCCTCGGCTTGATTTGAATCAGAAAAATCATTTTCTTTTGTGATGATTACTGCGAATGTATTACGTTGGCAGACCCCGGTCAGTTACTGGGGCAAAAAGACTTTTGAACAGAGAAAACCTTTAAGTTGCGATCGATCTGGAACAAACTTTATGACTTCTACGATTTGGTAAATGAGACAGCTGATCTGGACATGATACGCGCAAGAATCAAAGCTCAGAATCCGTCGGCCAATTTACGGTCGTATTATGAGACCTGCCGGAATTTCTCCTGGTCTAAGCTCGAGGAGCATTTTGAATCCATAAGGTCCGGTCAAACCAATATTGTATCGGAATCAGTCGACAAGTGGATAAAGGACGAGGATTCGGCCAACAAGCCCGGGCTCATTCTGGCTGGCGCCGGTGAGGATGACACCTTTTCCTACCTCAATCTCAAGGAATGTTCATGTCAGATGGCCAACCTCCTAGTATCCAAAGGTTTGACTCAGGGGGATCGCCTTTTCATATCTGTTCCGGTATGTCTCGAGCTTTATGTGATGATGCTCGCATGCGCCAGGGTAGGTGTGATCTTTTCTTTCATCGACCAGGGACTTGGAATTGACGCCCTGGAATGCGTATTCAAAGACGCCAGACCCAAAGCATTGCTCACCGATCATGATCGTGCCTCCTTTTTCTCGCAGCTAGACTATGACGGCATGGAAATGGTCTTTATTCCTGGGAACAGGAGTCCTCACGTTTTCAGGAACGAGATCATGCTGGGAGTAGAGCTGTGTCGGCACGAGCCGGAATTTGAAAACAGGCTCTTTGATGCCGAAACCCCACTATTTATGGTTTATGTGTCAGGATCGACATCTGCTCCCAAAGGTGTGGTTCATTCCCACAAGATGATGCTGGGGGCCTATGCTACCGCAAAGTATGTTCTTGACCTAAACTATGATTCAATCCTGTGGTCCGACGCTGATCCTTCGACCATGGTGGGAGTTATCTATAGCTGTTTTGCCCCATGGTTGTGCGGATCCTCGGCATTGTGTCTCAGCATACCTTTCTCTGCCTCTGCCTGCTACCTCACTATTGAACGCCGTAGAGTCTCAGTCTGGCTCACCAATCCCCGGAATCTTGAGAGATTGAAGAAGGAAGGGGATGATCTGGCGGCTGGATATGATTTCTCAAATCTTTCGCATATCGTTTCCGCTGGCAAAAACCTGACTCCCGAATTGTTTTACTGGGTCAGGGACAAACTCAAGGTTGGACCTCACGACTGCTGGTCCATGACAGAGGCGGGAATGATTTGCATCGCCAATTACCCGTGTGAGCAGATCAAGCTGGGTTCAATGGGTAAACCGTTTCCGGGGCTTCAGGCTGCAGTAATAGATGAAACGGGTGAAGAGCTTCCGATAATCACTTTGGGAGAACTGGCGTTCCGGGCTGAATGGCCTTCGATGATGGTCGGGATATGGGGAAACAAGGAAAGGACCGACTCATATTACCGTAACGGATGGTTTTTGACAGGCGACCTGGTCTTGAAGGATGAGGACGGTTACTATTACCATCACGGAAGACTGGACGATTTGCTGAGAATCGGCTGCAAGTATGTTGGGCCGTATCTTATTGAAAACGTGATACGCAAGCACTCGTCGGTCCGGGAAGTGGCTGTCATCCTCAAGAAGAATGTTTCAAAAGAATCAGTGTTCAAGGCATATGTAACAGTTGGTAACGGTCAGTCCGACCCAGGAACCCTATCTACTAGCATCATAGATTTTGTGAAAAACTCCATGAATGAAGATATTCCGCTTGAAGAAATAGAATTCGTTGATGATTTGCCCAAGTCGCTTTCCGGTAATGTCCTCAGACGAGTTCTTACTGCTTGGGATTTGGGTCTGCCCAGTGGAAATTACTCAGTCCTCTCCGACTGCAAACGCGAAGTTTGAATCCCACCCCAATCCTTCTCCATTAATAGGATGTCTGTCGCAGCTTCATGGTAAAGAACGTGCACAGGTTGATTCCGATCTGAGGATAAATCCTCATGATACCCTGGAACTGCTGGTGTCGCAGGACGTAAGCCTCGGTAGGCGTGGCGGCTACGCATGTGGCATTTGGCGCCATCCGGGTGAACAGGCTCAATTCTCCCATGAATGAGCCCGGGCCGATCGTAACCTTTTCGATTTGATCAGGTGTCCCGTAACCCTTGTAAATAGTGATGTCGCCTTTGACTATGAGGTAAATCGAAGAGTTTTCCTCCTGCTCGCGGATAAGGACGTCTCCGGGGGAGTAATATTCCAGGCTGACTACCGATGCTATGGCGTGAAGCTCCCTGACTCCCATGCCTTCAAATATGCTGAACATTTTTAGATTGTTTATTTTGTCTAATATCTCCGGCATTTTCCCTACCTCATTGTTCACGCGTTTCAGAGCATACTCCGCCGCCTGTTGAACTTCATCTGAATCGTCATCCAAGTGCGCTTCAAGTAGCGGTATGAAAGATTTTTCAGGCAATGTCTCCGCAATGACTAGAATGGCGATCAATCTTTTTACCGGATCATCTCCGCTTGCCAGAAAGGTAAGAACCCTGCCATGGGTTTCCTGCCTGATCAAGGGGAATATCCGACGTCCCTTCTCAATCTTTTCGTCCAATGGGATGTCTTCTATGAGCGGAGATCGGAAGAGCGTCGTGTAGGGAAAGAGTGTAGATCTCGG
>CALDNG010000103.1 GCA_937915285.1 uncultured Desulfomonile sp.
GAGATATCCACTCGTGACTGGAGTTCAGACGTGTGCTCTTCCGATCTATTCTTTTTCCTCCCGACTATGATATATTTTTGGGACAGAATTGTGAACCATTTGAGTCGGTCCCAGGACTCACCTGGAAAACCCTGATCCATTCAAAAAGTCGGATCATGCTAATAAATTGCTTTTACTGATTTGCCAATCATCATGGAGTCGAAGTGAAGACTGAAATTGTTTTTGAATGTGAGAATTGCTCAAAGCGACTTTTAAAATGGATGGGACGCTGTCCGCATTGTGGTTCGTGGAACAGCGTGGTCGAAAAATCCCAACCCGCCTTGCGTGGCAAATCCGTGACCAACGTTCCCTCTGAATCGAATCTCATTGCGCTTCCCCAAATAAGAACCGATGACACTCCCAGGATAAGCACAGGGATAGGTGAGTTCGATGTTGCGCTCGGTGGCGGGATTGTAAGGCGCAGTGTTGTATTAATCGGCGGTGATCCTGGTATAGGCAAAACCACTCTCCTCATGCAGGCCCTCGGGAGTATCGCCAAGGCGGGACACAGCGTGGTTTATGTCTCAGGCGAGGAATCAGCCGAGCAGATTAAACTCAGGGCTGACAGGCTGGCAATCGGGTCGGACAATTTTCTCGTCCTGATAGACAATAATCTCGAAACCATCTCAGGCGCTCTGGAGAAATCCAGGGCAGCGGTGATCGTGGTTGATTCGGTCCAATCCGTATCTTCTGGGGCTGTTGATTCGCATCCCGGAAGCGTCTCACAGGTCCGACACGTCTCCTCCGCGCTGACCGAACTCATTAAACGGAGCGATTCCGCCTGCTTCCTGATAGGACATGTCACGAAAGACGGCGCCATAGCCGGCCCCAAGGTGCTGGAGCACATGGTCGATACAGTGATGTATTTTGAGGGAGAAAGGGGACATCCTTACAGGATTCTGCGCGCCGTAAAAAACAGGTTTGGCTCCTCCAATGAAATCGGTGTCTTTGAGATGGGTGATGGCGGACTCATTGAGGTAAAGAATCCATCTGAACTATTTCTGTCCGAGCGAGCGAGGAAAAGCTCCGGATCAGTGGTTACCGCGATTGTCGAGGGGGTTCGTCCCATACTTGCCGAAATACAGGCCCTGGTCACAGGACCTACCCCTGGGCAGGGGAGGCGGTCCTGTCTGGGCGCTGACCCCCAAAGACTCGCGCTAATAGTCGCAGTTCTCGAGAAAAAACTCGGCCTGGCATTGTTCGATCAGGACATTTTTGTCAATGTGGTAGGTGGAATAAAAGCCTATGAGCCTGCTGTTGATCTTGCCATTGCAGCAGCTCTCATCTCTTCCCTCACGGACAGGGTTATTGACGACAGAACACTCATATTCGGTGAGATTGGGCTTGCTGGAGAGGTTCGGAGAGTCTCAAGGGTTGAATCCAGACTCAACGAAGCAGTCAGGCTGGGTTTCACGAGGATTATCGGGCCAAAGGCCAACCTAGAGTCCAAACCCTTTGCCGCTGGTTCAAAACTGGAGTCAGTCACCAACATAAGGGATATCTCAACGCTTCTTTTTTAAGTTGGCCGGCTCACGATTGTTCCCTCTGGCTGTGGCGATGATCGGATAACGAACTATGAAAATACAGGGTATTGACGTCGGAAACAGAATCCGGACCCAGAGGAAGAGAAGAAAACTGTCTCTGAACCAACTCGCTGACAAGACCGGTATAGCCGCATCGAATCTGAGTTCCATCGAGCTGAACAAATCTTCCCCCACACTCGGTACCCTAGCTAAGATAGCCGATGCTTTCGGGATGAAAATAAGCGCCTTTGTCGAGGAGATTTTTTACGAGAAGATATCGTTGTGCATGCCCGAACCTACAGAGAGAGCCGGCAAGATGGCGACCGATGTTTCAGAAGCCATTCTCACCGGTAATTTGAGCCTGAACAGCATGGAAGCCTCTGTGGTGGGACTGGAAACTGGGGCAGAGTTTCTGACCGGGGAAGGAACCGAACGTCTGATCTATTGCATAGAAGGACAGATAGAAGTCAACTCAGGCGCAGACCTCTACGAGGTCCGCAAGAACACAGGTATATACCTGATGCCTGAAATAAGCGCAGTAGTAAGCAACAAATCCAGATCTGTTTCAAAGGCGCTCATAGTGAGCCAGAGTCTGTCTGCTCAGAGGTCATGAATTTTTCGGCGGCGCGAGAATAGCGCATGGAAAACAGGAATTACTTGCCCTTGCCAGTATAACCGTTTGCGGCCAGTTGAGTCATGAACTTCCTGGTTGCGCCTTTGGGCAAATGAATGGTATGCGGGAGGGTTGCTCCGCCAACCCGGGCCGGGAACACCGATTTATCCGGGGGGATCTGGGAATTCAGTTGCCAGATCATTCGGGGTGTGGTGTTCAGCATTTTGGCCATCTGGGCAAAACTTAAGTCCTTGGTAAGGCGAATCTTTTCTACAGTCTCGAAATTACCTGATGGCTGGGGTGGTGGTTTAAGACCGTAGAAAGCCCGGTTCTGGCCTATGAGACCAAGCGCTATCCAGCGAGGAACATACTTCTCGGTCTCTGTAGGTAAGGGCGCCTCCCAGTAATGGTTTACACCAAAACCGTTCAACCTCTGGGTAACCCTGGCAGGGCCTGCGTTATAGGCCGCTGCAGTGAGAAACCAGTCGTTGAATCCTTCCTTTTCCTCGGTGTTTTCTAGTGAAACCTTCTTGACCCTGTTCATCCACGCCAGGTATCTGGCTGCCGAATGGGTCGATTTGACTAGATCCGCACGCTCATCCTTCCAGTGATTAATGGTCCTTTTCCAGTCATACTGGTCACAGCCCTTTGGTCCACTCATGGCCGTGGCCTTCATGAACTGCCAGAAACCATAAGCCCCTGCCGATGATAAGGCCCTGCCATTATAACTGCTCTCTATGGCGGCTAGATAAAGGAACTCTTGCGGAACATCATACGATTTGAGTATCGGACTAATGACAGGTTTCAGGGAATCAGCTTTTGCAATCCACGCTGAAACCTTGGATCTCCTGTCCATCAAAAGATAGTTGATTTCCTTGAGAATACGTTCCCTAACGTCATGGCGCTCCAATGGAACTCTCTGGCCCGCAAAGATCAGCCCCGATTTCTCAACAGCCGGAGGCAAGGTGTATCTTAGAGTCTGGTGATACGATGGCGACTGACTTGCTTCAGCAGTAGAGGCCGAACAGTCAACAGCAAATGCGCCGCTTATGAACAGACAAAAAAGAAGCATTGTAGCGACAATCATTTTCATCCCGAACACCTCTAAAAAACAACCGATACCACTCGTTCAAGAAGATTGAGTTTAGACCTATCCACAACCACGTGCTTTAAACTAGAGTTCAGTGGCTTCAGCACAAGGATCTCATCACAGATGTCCAACTTCATCACAAAGGCTTCGTCAACCTTCTTGTCCCTATAAATGACTAGGGCTCCGTCAACGATGTCCTGCCATGAATTCGCCTTGATGAATATGGATGCTCCATCCCCGAAGTATTCCCTCAGGGAATCCCCCTGCACTTTGACACAATAAAGCAATGAGGCAGTATCCACATCAATGCCTGCAGGCACAGAAGTCCTATCCTTTGGGGCTTCGACGGGGGCGAGCATCTTCGAGAATTTGAAGCCTTTGGTGGCAGACACACGACCGACCACCGGAATGGCCTGAAGCTGTTTGCCTGAAGGGTCATCCAGAACCAGCCGGTTGATCCTGTCAAGGGCCCTGTTCATTTCGTCCGAGGTGGCCTTCAGGTTCAACTGCGCCTTGTTCTCGTCCCAGCTCCACTTAAAAGGCAACTTTTCAAAATGTTCGCATAAGTCAATCTCAATAAAATCCCGCCTTGATGAACACCTTGCGGCTAGCTCCGCAAACTCCCTCAGATTATTAGACTCATATCCATACACACCGTTCTGGTCCATCAGTAAAATCTGGGTCAGCATGTTAATTAACTTATGCTCGGCCGGGTGCAGCGTCATAGCACGAATTTCATCTAGCAGACGCCCTCGCTGTGATGCGAGTTTCGAAATCGCGAGATTGCGGAAAGCAGGATATCTTGGGTTAGGTGGTAATGGCGCCATGTGAAGGTCGTGTCGAACCAGTTCAGCAAGTCGCCTTCCATCGACCTTAAGGAAATCAGCCCATATCTTTAGAACCTGGGCATTGCCTTCTCGTCCAAGGTCCGGGGGCTTTTTCTTACCGGATAGTATCTGTGATACATACGCAGGAGAAACACTCAGCGCATCCGCAAGAGCCCGTTGACTCTTACCGATTTCCTTGAGAGTCTTCTTCGCAAAACGCCTAAAAGATTGTTTCTGTGAGTTATTCATGCCATTAATCAATTAGTAATTTCCATAGCATTGAAGGCTGAATCTTGTTTAAATAAAGGTCTTCTTGATATTATTGTATTTTTCTTAGGACGCCATGTCAAGGGCATATGATCACAAATGTAAGAACAAAAATGGCAGGATTAATTAATCCTGCCTTGATATAGAGTTTAGGGGCGCTTTAACTGTTAGAAATGAAGGGCGAAATCCATGTATGGTCCTTCTACGGTTACGTCAGTGAACAATCTGTTTCTTGTCCCGTCCAACCTCCACTGCTTGTAACCAAGACGGAATCCAGCATCCACATTCCTGCTTATAGGAGGCGCTATTCCCGCTGAAGCATCCCAGGTCGAAAGTCCAAGACCATCGAAACTCATCCACGAAAACCTGGCTTCAAGATATGGTTTAAACCATGAAAAATAGCCAGTATTAGTCGGTTCGTAGCGGACATGGGCGCCTATTGCCGGCTGTAATATCGTCTGCGAAAAGTCCATCGCCGCGCCGCCGTCTTTGGCTACTCTCTGGCTCCACTTGATCACAT
>CALDNG010000104.1 GCA_937915285.1 uncultured Desulfomonile sp.
ATAGGCAAGCTCACCGGCCAGCTTCAGGTCATCCTTGCCAGACACATCTATTGAATACTCCGCGGCTAGGCGGCGTAACTTTTCAGGATCTTTTATGGAATAGCCAGGGGCTTTCCCCTCGGATACCTTCTCCAAGACCTCGACAAGATCGCGTCCATGATCCGAGTGAGAAGCCGCTCCCGCCGCTATCATTCGTCCAAGGTTTCGGGCTACCATTATGTCGGCGTCAGCGCCGCAAACCCCTTTCTGAGGGCCTTCGCCAAACGGATCAATCCTGCAGGGTCCCATGTTGCAAATTCGACACGATAGCCCCATCTCGCAGAATCCGCAGTGCGGCTGCTGCTGTTCATAGCGCTGCCAGACCGTTTCAACATTGTCACGGGCAGCCTTTGCCAACATTATCTGCCCGTCACGGCATATTGTGTATTTCTCAAATTTTTTGTCGAAATTACTCATCTTACCGTTCCTCCTCACCTGTACTTCCGATAGGCTAGCTCAATCTGGGCCTTTTTGGATGTCTTAAGCAGCGCGTAGGTTGTGGAGCCGCTAGCGGACTGATCCTCGGAATTGAGAACCGACCGGCTGACTTCATCTGTCTTGCGTCTGAGAGCTTCATCTGGTTCTTCGAAAGTCAAAGCTCCAGCCTTGCAGGTTTCAACACAGGCCGGAATCAGGCCATTCTCCTGTCTTACCAGGCAGTTGTCGCATTTGACAGCGACCTGTTTGTCAGGCGGCGCCGCTGCATCGCAATGGAAGCGAATCACTCCGAAAGGACAAGCCATAGCGCATGATGCGCAGTTAATACATTTGTCAGGATCAATAAGAACTGTTTCCACGTCGGCTGCCCTGAAAATGGCGCCCGGTAGGCAGGCCATCATGCAGGGAGCGGGATTGCAATGCCGACATCTGTTGGGAAAACCCGAGTTGATCGCTGCAACTCCGATATGTATTCTGGAACGGGGTCTGGGAGACTCAAGAGTAGCCCCGAACAAGCTCCCTGTTCGAGAATGCGCCACGGCGCAAGCCAGCATGCACTGCATGCATCCGACGCATCTCTCCGGTCGCGCTACCACCTGTTTCATTCGATGTTCCTCCTTCTCCGGAATGTCCCTGTGAACACGCTGGAGAAATTGAAGCTAGGTTCCAGCATCTGTTCCGGGTCCTGTGTCAAAGGTAGTTGTCGCTGGATCAGCGAGAGAATTACTCCTCCCTGTTCAATGTTTCCGATCATGGTCATCCCGACAAGTTTGTCGTCCCGCAACACAAGTTTTCGGTAAAGCCTGTTGCGATTGTCAGTCGAGGTGAATATCCGATAGTTCTCAGATTGTTTGGGGTTGGTAATCCCGCCACTCATGACATCCAGACTGTGAACGCGCATTACATTACGTCCGAATGACCCACGATACACAACCGGTCGACCGGCCATGTTGTTTCCCGCGATGATTCCCTGCTCGGCAGCTACCGGCCAGATGGCGTTTACCCATGTCTCATTCCTCACGACATCCATCGCCTGGGCCACATCACCCGCTGCGAAAATACCTGGCGATGTTGTCTCAAGATGATGGTCCACAAGGATTCCAAGATCAACCCGGATTCTGTCTTTCGGGACCAGTCCAACGGACGGTTTTACCCCCTTGCCTATCATGACAAGGTCGCAGTTCATGGAAGTCCCGTCCGAAAGATTCGCCTTGCTTACCGTTCCAATGCCTTCAAGGGCGGTAACTTCGGCGCCTGTCCTTATTTCCAGACCATTTGTCGTCAGTTCATCCAGGATCAGCTTGCCGGCCATCCCGTCTACTTGCATCGATAGGGGATAACCTGAACTGATGAGCATGGTGACCTTTATTCCACGTTTCATCAGACCGTAGGCCGACTTGAATGCGACCAGACCGCCACCGAGTACAAGAGCCCGTTTTACGTCCGGAAGTGATTTGAGAACCTTCTGAGCATGGTCCTGGGTCCTAAAAAAACTCACGTTTTCGAGATCTTCACCTGGTACTTTTATCCTTCGGGGGTCGGCGCCTGAGGCTATGAGGAGACGGTCAAAACCGACAGCCTGCCCACGATCCGTGAACACTTTGCGCTGTTCCACCTCAATCGATTCGACCTTTTCCCCCAAACTTACCTTTATTCGGTTTTTCTTGTAGAAATCAGGTCCACGGATGGGAAGGCGGTCGTGATCGAGCCGACCTTCGAGCACCAGGCTGATCATGGGTCTGGAATATGGAGGAAACGTCTCCCCAGCTATTATGTGAATATCCGCCTCAGGCTCAATGCGTCTTATCGTCTCTGCAGCATTAATGCCGGCTATCCCATTACCGATGATCACATGCCTGGTCATGGATCAACCCTCCCTGCAACCTCCGGGGAACAAATTCATTCTTCTGCCTGGATGTGACGGGCCTGGTCCGCTACGACCC
>CALDNG010000105.1 GCA_937915285.1 uncultured Desulfomonile sp.
CTGTCCCATCTCTTAGTTGAAGAAACCGAATCTTGCCCGATGACCGGCGATTGGAGACCCAGCCAGAGATGCAAATTTGTTGTTCGACTAATTGATGGATAGAATCTATAAATAGTTCTTTCATTTAAACTTCCTGTGGAATCAATGGGGAATCAAACAAGTAATAACATTTATCGGAACCGTAACTCAAATTCTTGAACACGCTCCACCGTGACCCAGGAATTAGCGCTGCTAGAATTCCAAGGGCGCCGATTCATTGAATAGTCTTCGAAAATATCAGGCTATTTCTAAAACTCTTGTCAAAAAAAGATCTCCCGGTCTTATGTCACGACGGCTTCAATATTAAAGGGCCATCCCAGTTATTCCGATTCTTGTAATGGGCCCGTACCATGCCAACATTTGAGTTACTCCTGAGGGTAGGTAGCTCAGTCGTGAAGAATACGGAGTTAGCCCTCGGATTGTTAAGATAAACTGTAACGGTTCCTCTTGCCATTTTTGCTTATTCGAAGGAGGCGCAAATCCACATGGGCTCGAAATCTCGTGAGTAATCTTCATCCGTGCTTGTTCTTGAGCTTGGGAAGCTGTTTATGTAGTTTCCAACCCATGCTCCGCCAGGGTGTTCTAGTCGCGACTGTGTATCCTTCGAGGATACATTTGTCCATGGTTACGCCGCCTGACCAAAAGCAGGCTTTGTCTTCAGGCATTTGAAAATGCGATTCACCAGGCAGGCCTTCGCACTTTGAACTAGCAAGCACTGCGGAAGGTTTTTGCCAATTTCTTCTGACTTTTCGGCCAGTAGCTTCTTGAGAATTCTTGGGCTCTTAAGAATAGGCTCAGGAGACGTGAAAGGATTGCTTACCTCAAAAAGATTTTCAGGTTCGAATCCGATGTTAAGATAGGCCCCCACTGTAGTGTATGAACCGATGACCCCATCATGGCCAAATTCAATTGACAGACGCATTAACCCATCTGCGAATGTTATTTCGGCTTCGGATCGAAAACCTATTTTTTGCGAGTTAGCTAGTTCAAACTGATAAACGGTAGCTTTGAGCCTTAAATCGAAGGCCCTGTAGAAAAGAGGTTGCGAGTATCCTGCTTCAAAATCAAAATTGCCTTTTCCTCGGCTTATTGCGCCTAAAAGATTGAAAGTTAAGAGGACGCTTCCCCGTGAATCGTATGCGATGTATGATAAAGAATAAAAATTGATATTCATGTCGACAAGGCTGTTACCCGGTCCGAAGGAAGCAACCTCAAAACCTAGACCTCCACTGTAACGCCACGAACCAGTCAACCGGGTTGAATCGAAAAATACGTTCACTCCCAGTAATAGCCGATCATTAAAAAGATTCCGGTAACCGCCTCCGATGGATAGATCAATTCTGTCTTGTAATCCCGGATCCTCATGTTGCCAGAAATTATTTAAGGCTAGGAGCCAGGATGTTGCTGAAATATTTTCCAAATCCGCGTGAAATTCTACGGAGACAACACCTGACGAACCTGTTTTGACAGGAAGCGTGTAGTCAGCATGCCAGTGGCTCTGCCTAAGGTTTGTTCCGAATGAGTAGGTTAAACCTAACTCAAGATTGGGAATTATGGCAGACCAATTCCCGAACATGGCACTGGAGAGGTAACGACTGCCGAACTGATCTGTTTGTGGGGTCGGTAGAGGTGTGCTCAAACCCACAACAGTTTTTCCCGGCGTGAAGAAATGGGCTGATAATAGGTTACCCTGACCGTAACAACTTGTTATTAATAATAAAGTTACAAAAAATACAAATATCAGGCTTCACACGGTGTCAATACTAATGTTGACGCACTTGAACATAATGATTTTGGGTTTCAGGCCGCTCTTGCATGAAAGCCTAGGGGCACGGCAAGAGGTCTGGGTTTTTCTTCAAGTCTCCTTTGTTTTCGTACTTAGTGTAATCACTTGTGTCTACGACAGGTCCAACGAACAGGGTTACACTATCAACATCAGGATTTGACAGCAAGGTTGGTAGTTCTACGCGAACGAATATACTGTTACAAAGGTCAGGATTATTATAATATTTTGAGTATCTAATATAATACGAAATATTTCCAGTCGCTGCACGGGCATACGCCGCCGAAGCGCATTCCCACATAGGGATAACACTGTTGTCATAGTAAACTGTGCCCCACAAGGCGTCATCTATGGGCTGTATATAAGGAGTGTTGAAAGTCTTTGCCCCCTCGGTCTGCACCATTATCTGTAAGCCTGCAGAATTACAGGCCCCACTGGCCCATGGATACCCGGTATAGAAACATGACAAATCCGGTCCAGTCGCATACATAGAGTCGTCCGGCATCCCGTAGCATCTTGCGTTGGCTATGACGGCGGACGGTTTTCGCCAATTTCTTTTAGCTGGTTGTGAGGCTAATTGCCTTAAGTTACGGGGACTCTTGAAGATGGGCTCTGGCTTGGTGAACGGGTTTGCGCCCTTGATGATGTTTTCAGCCTGAAAACCGATGTTGATATACGCGCCGATCTGACCATACTGGCCAATGAGTCTATCATTTCCGAATTCTGCAGATACCTTGAATACTCCGTCGGCTGTGGTGACATCGGCGCCGGAACGCAGGCCATAAATCCTAGAATTACCCATGTCGTACTGATAGCCCGCAAACTTGAGGCGAAAATCATATGCCCTATCGAACAGCGGTTGCGATAAACCCGCTTCGAAATCGTAATTCCCTCTCCCCTCAGCAATGGCCCCAAACATATTGAAAGTAGGGAAAACGCTCCCACGGGAGTCATAACCTATATACGAATCTGAGTAATAATTGAAATTGAGGTCAACAGCCGAATCACCGGGCCCATTTGCCGCAGCCTGAAACCCGAGGCTTCCAGCAGATCTCCATGTTCCTGTAAGACGGGTGGAATCATAAAAGCCGTAGGCTCCAACGAGTAGATCTTCTCCAATGAACTTTCGGTATCCCAAACCAAATGACAGATCAAGTCTGCCTTGGAGCCCCGCTGGCCCCTGCTTCCAGAAATTGTTCAGGAATGGGAACCCGCCGGTCGATGACGAGTTAGATGAATCTACATGGGCTTCACCGAAGATAATATCGTTGCGCGTGACTGAATAGGGAAGGACATAGTCAGCCGACCACCAGGTCTGGCGCAAATTTTTTCCGAAAAGGTAATTGAACCCTAACTGTAAATTCGGAATTGCAGGCAGCCAATCTCTGAGCATTTCACTGGAAAAAGGAACGATTTCTGATCCTCCGCCAAACTGCGGTCCAGATGTGCCGGGTTGAGCCAGTGGTCTGGATGGCGATAGATCGA
>CALDNG010000106.1 GCA_937915285.1 uncultured Desulfomonile sp.
AAAAGAATAACATTTCTTGGCTTCTCCTGATCACTGGACTGAGCGTAAACCGGGAGGTGAAATGAAAAGGCTAGAAGAAGGGTGAGGATGATAATAGCGTATTTTCTGTAGTAGGGCATGGGATTTCCTTGGTGTTATTTCTTTTATCCTACAATATATTTGCATCATGAGCTTTTGACAAGAACGGTAGCGCTGGGGAAAACGCGAGGTAGGGTCTTCCCGGAACTAGGGTGACAGGAACTGAGTCTTTTCATCCCGAACTGGCTGGATCATCTGTGGCCGTTGCAAAAGCACAGACCTCCAAACACTCCATACTGAGCGCCATGGAGGTCTTTTGGAAAGTCTGCATTTTCACAACAATCTGCTTTAGTGATAGTCGTGAGTCCCGAGAATCACCTTTATGCCTGTTTTGTCTTCGACCATACTAGCGAGATCTTCGGGTTTGAAGTATGGACAAGGAGGTTTTGCATTCGCCATGCAAGAACTGAAATGGATGACATCTGGCTTCATCTCTGAGAGCTTGGCGGCCATTCCCAGTGTCGGGATGACCGTACGCCCAGGACATTCGCATGTCACAAATGAAATTACAGAAGACGGCTCTTCAAATTTGCCTTCTCCTGTTGCCGCAGCCTTTAGACAACGCCATTCACCAGGGCAGCCGTAGCCGCTCTCCATGTATGAACCACATCCCACCACAGCTACTTTTTTCAATATTACCTCCCGTAAAACGGCTCATGGATTTGTTGAAAACGACTTACTCTAACATAAGAATGTCTAGTTGTCGACAATACCGTGCTTTACCGCGTACCTAACAAGTTCGGCCGAGCTTTTGACGCCAAGCGATTCCATCATGCCATACTTGTGGAATTCGACTGTTCTGGTCGAGATCCCCAGAATCGACGCCACCTCTTTCACACAATGACCCTCCGCAAGCAATTGCAGAACCTCCCTTTGACGTCCTGTCAGTTTCACCTGGCTTTCAGTAGGATCCTGGGATTTCTGTTTGTGGAAATCCAGCAGGTCGCCTGCGAGCATAGGGGTTATGTAAGTGCGGCCTTTGAGAGCGCTGGATATGGCAGTGACAAGTTCGGATGGGGCTGAATGTTTCAGGACGTATCCAAGGGCGCCGGCTTCGAAGGCTCCGGCCGCATACATGACATCGGTTTGCATTGTCAGGAAAACCACTGCCATCTTCTTGTGCTTCTTCCTGATCTGTCTGACAGCTTCAATCCCGTTCAGCAAAGGCATCGATACATCGGCCACAACCACATCTGGCTCCAGCCTGTCAACGGCCTCTATCAAGGCCCTACCGTCTTCAACTATTCCAACAAGCTCATATTCAGATTCCAGTAACCCCTTGAGTCCCTCTGCTACTATACGATGGTCATCTGCCAGTAAAACCCTTGCTCGTCTCATTTTGAGCCTCCCTCCAATGGAGCAGACAAATGGATCATCGTTCCTTTACCCGGCTCCGAGGAAATGCTGAGCTTTCCACTTATATAATCGACTCTTTCCCTCATGCTGGCAAGACCGATTCCGGGAATTTCGCGAACGCCTTGAAGTACAAATCCAATACCATCATCAATCATGTTTAAAACGATATCCGGCCCCATAACCCTTAACTCAATCCTTACCTGCCTGGCGTTAGAATGTTTTGCTATGTTCCTCAAGCCTTCCTGAATAACCCTGTAAAAACAAAGCGCCACGTCCTTGTCAATTGATGCAGGAATTTCGTCTGACCGGAAGTCTATAGGGATGTCTTCCCGATCTGAGAACATCACGCAAAGCGAATTGACCGCGCGATTTAGTCCAAGGTCCTTCAAAATTGAGGGGTGTATCTCGCGCGAAATGGCGTGAACATCTTCAGAGAGGGCAATGAGCTGATCTTTCAGGATTCTGAGCTTCCCCAGACGGGGATCCTGGGTTTCAGCGGCTTTCAATTCTAGTGTTCCTGCCTCTATTGCTGCAGCAGCCAACCTTTGGGCTATATCGTCATGAAACTCCCTTGAGAGCTTGCGTAATTCATCCTCCTGAGATGAAATGAGTCTGCCCGCCAGAATTCTCAGGTCCTGGCGGCTGTCAAGCAATGAAATTTCCGCACGTTTTCTTCTCTGGAGATTAATAAAAAGAGCCATTATCAGGGCGGATTCAAAAATTATCAATGACAGCACGCCTATAGCTTGGGCTTTGTAGAGTTCCCAGACAGTCGGTTTGCGAAAAAGCACTGAACTCCCCTGAGGTAAAGCGCTCTCGGATATGTCCCATCGCTGTAGTTGTCTCCAGTCATACACGTTTACAAGTGTCCCCATTCCGTGATCAAAAGCTATTTCCGCTGCCTTGGCCCCCTTTAAAATCTCAATTGCAACCTCGGCCGCTCGAATCCCCTGGAGCCTCAAACTCGTCAGAGGACCTCCGATTATTCCGTAACCCATGTAGGATTCATAAGGACCAAAAACAGGGTGACCAGTCTCTGAGGATATTTGACGCACCACTTCTCTTGGCACATAGCTTATTCCATTGGCGTCCACGAAAAATGTGGAAAAAAAGATTATGGAGTCAGCCGGTAGTTGTTTGATTTTCAGGATAGTCTCTGTCTTGGTCATGCCTGAGAGATCGATGATATTCAATCTTCCCTGAAACTCTTTAAGTGAATTCCTAAACTCGGTTGCTCGTAACTCATCATTTTCGAAAGCGCCTGCCACAAAAACAGCATTGGTAGTCCCTGGGAATAATGAAAGGGCCGAGTGAATCAATTGGCCGCCGTTGGATGGCTCAAAAACGCAGGTAGTCCTTCGCCTCATTTCAGGAGCCTGTATTCTTGCTCCCAGAGTCTGAGGTATAGAGCACATTACAATCTGGGTCTGTGAAAAGATGTCTGCAGCGTTTTCAATGAGGAAATTTG